>CAZZZK010000147.1:0-6577 GCA_964658555.1 Vulcanimicrobiota bacterium
CTCGCCGCGGCGAGATCGTCGAAATAGAGCACGTTCGTCCGCACGGGGAGCCGCGCGGAACATCCCGGCCGGCATACGATCCCCGTCGTCCGGACGGCGAACAGAAACGAGGTGTCGCGTGCGCGGGAACGCACCGCCTCCCAGCGCTCGTCGTCGGAGAGCCGCTTCACCCCCCGACCCTACGCGGTGCCCGCTTCGAATGCATCCCGGCCGTTGCCGGTCTATTCGAAGCCGGCGCCCGGGCCGCCAGGCGGGCGGGAACCCCGGCTCGCCGAGCTGCCGGAGCACGAACGTATAACCGTCCGCGTACCCTTCGGTTCGCGACGCCGCGTCGGGAACCACGCCGTGCCTGCGTATCCGCGCGTGAGAGGACGGGGCGTCCGCTCGTGGTCGCAGCCTGCAACCGAGCCGCCGTCTCGCAGCGGTTCGGGCAGCATCCACGAGGGTGCCGCCCATATGGCACTCTCGACTGATGTACTGTTCGCGGAGGGTCGTTACGTGAAGTACGTCGTCGTTTGTCCGGAATGTCATGTCGAGCATCTCGAGCCGCCGGAAGCCCACGTCGGGCTCTTCGTCGTCTGCGCCGATTGCGTGCTCGCGATCGAGGTGCACGTGGAGCGCCTACGGCCGCTCGTTCTCGAGCCCGCCGCATAACCGGCCGGAGCCCGGAGGCCTTTCCGTAGGGTGCGCGCTCGCGTGTGGCGGGCGTCGCTTGTTCGCTCCGCCCGATGCGCCGATACTGACGGAGAGCGCGCGCACGACGGCCACAAGCGCTCTTCCGAAAGGCTTCGATGCTCGACAGGATGCTGAGCTCGGTTTCGAACGGGTCCCCGAGGGTGACGCCGCGGTATCTGATCTCGAGTTACGGCCTCGCGCTCGCGATCATCGCCATACTCTCGATCGCCTCACATCTCGTGCTCGACCGCGAGCTGCGGCTCGATCGCGATTCGGCGGCGATCGTCAACGCGAGCGGCCGCCAACGCATGTACGCGCAGCAGATCGCGAGTCTGGCCGCACGACACGCGCTCGGCGATCGCGACGCCCGAACCCGCTTGCTCGCGACCGTCGACGCATTCTCCCGGGCCCACGTCG
Organism: Vulcanimicrobiota bacterium; assembly: GCA_964658555.1. GTDB lineage: Bacteria > Vulcanimicrobiota > Vulcanimicrobiia > Vulcanimicrobiales > Vulcanimicrobiaceae > CAZZYZ01. The sequence goes on from CAZZZK010000147.1 coordinate 1,093, forward strand.
CGTTGCTCCGCGGGGATGCGTCGCGACGGGTCGATGCGGGGCTCGCCGATCCGGCGCTACGCACGATCTACCTCGGACGGCGCTACGCGCTGAACGCTCGCGTCGCCGCCTTCGTCGCGTCGGCGCGTGCGTCGGCCGCGCTGAACGCGGGCGACCCTCGCATCCGCCGGACGGCTCGCCCGCTCTTCACCGCGACCGACGGAACCTTGCTCGCCGGCCTCAACGCGATCGTCGCCGTCCATCAGCTCGAGAGCGAAGCACGACTGCGGCACCTCGCGCAACTCGAATGGGTCATCCTCGCGATCGTTCTCTCGACGCTCGGCGTCGAGGCGCTCGGTATCTTCCAGCCGATGGTCCGCCGCATCAACGCCTACGCCGTCGAGCTGCGCACGCTCGCCGCGACCGATCCGCTGACGGGCGTGCTCAATCGGCGCAGTTTCAACGAGCGCGGCTCGACCGAGATTCGCAAATCGGCGCGATACGGTCACGATCTGACGCTCCTGATGATCGACATCGACCACTTCAAAGCGGTCAACGACCGGTTCGGTCACGACGGGGGCGACGGCGTGCTTCGCGCCGTCTCGAAAGCGCTGTTCGCGGAGATTCGCGCGTTCGATCTGCTCGCGCGCCTCGGCGGTGAGGAGTTCGCGGTCCTCCTTCCCGACACCGACGTCGCGGGCGCACGGCCGCTCGCCGAGCGCCTCCGCGAGCGCATCGCGAGCATGAAGGTCACGACCGCATCGGGGCCGGTCTCGGTCACGATCAGCATCGGCGTCGCAGCCGTCGATCGCAACGTGCCGACCCTCGCTCCGTCGCTAACGCTCGCCGATGCGGCGCTCTACGAAGCGAAGGCGACCGGGCGCAATCGTGTCGTCGTCGCTCACGCGACGGCGAGCGTCGCACGCGCCGACGCGACGACGTCTTCGAGCGCTCCCGCCTCGAACGGCGACCGCAGTCCGGCGTCGCGAACGAGCGTGCGGAACGGCGCCTCGCCGCCGCGTCCGCAGAGCGTCACGTACGTTTCGAACGTCGACCGCACGTCGTCGTTCGACCGCTGCCAGAATTGCAACGCGCAGCAGAGCGCGAGCGTGTAGTCGATGTAGTAGAACGGCGCGACGTAGATGTGACGCTTCTCCTGCCATACGCCGCCCTTGGCCGGAAACGCGAGATCGCCGTACGCACGCCACGGCAGATACCGGCGCTCCATCTCCCGCCACATCTCGTGCCGTTCGTGCGGCGTCGCGCCCGGGTGCGCGTAGACGAGATGCTGGAAGTGATCGACCGCCACGCCGTAGGGAAGAAAGAGCACCGCGTCCTGCAAGTGCTCGCGCCGGTAATGGCCCGCATCGGCTCCGAAGAAGCGCTCCATCTGCGGCCACGAGAGATACTCGAGCGCCATCGAATGGATCTCGGCCGATTCGTACGTCGGCGTGAGGTAGTCGATCGCGATCGCGTCGCGGCTCCGATACGCTTGAAAGGCGTGACCGAGTTCGTGCATCAGCGTCTTGATATCGCCGCGCGTGCCGTTGAAGTTTGCGAATACGAACGGTTCGCGCCGCGTGGGAAAATTCGTGCAGTACGCGCCGAGCGCTTTACCCGGCCGGCTGTCGACGTCGAGCATCCCGTTCGCGAGTAGCGTCTCGACGAACGACCCGAGCGCCGGATCGAGCGCGCCGAGCGCGCCGCGCGTCTGTTCGAGGATCCACGGCCGGTCGCCGAGCGGCGCGATCCGGCGCTGCACGCCGAGCGTCGTCTCGTCCCAGAGATACGCCCGCTCGAGCCCGGCGTCCGCGGCTCCCGCGCGTACGAGCTCTTCTGCGAACGGTACGACGACGCGCGCGACTTCGTCGCGATACGCCGCGACGTCGGCCGGACCGTAATCGACGCGCCGCATCCGCCGGTACCCGAGCTCCGTATACGACGAGAAGCCGAGCGTCCGCGCCATCCGATCGCGCACGCGCACGAGCTCGTCGAAGATCGTATCGAGCGCCTCGGCGCGCTCCGCGAAGGCGTGCCAGCGAGCACGCTCGGCGGCGTGACGCGTCTCGCGCACGGGATCTTGGAGATGGACGCCGAGCGCTCCGAGCGAGACGCGCTCGCCCGCGAACGTCGCTTCGGCGGTCGCGAGCAGCTCGGTGTACGAGCGCGTCAGATCCGCTTCGCGAACGAGATCGTCCGCGATCGCGGGATCGAACGTCGTGACGTCGGCATCCCAGAGCGCGAACGCCTGCGCGCCGATCTCGCGTTCCAGCACGGCGCGCGAGTCGCTCGTGAGGAAACGTCGCTTCGCGTTCGTTTCCAGCGCCGTCAGCGCCGGCGTGCGGCGGTCGAGCTCGCGCTGCGCCTCGCGTCGAGCGTCGTCGCGCGTGTCTTGCGTGTAGCGCAGGCGCGTGAGGTTCGCGAACGATTTCCAAGTTCGCCGCGTCCGATCCCAGCCCGAAAAGCCGTCGCGCCATGCCGATTCGCCGCCGTGAGCGAGCGTCGCGTCGAGCGCGCGGTACCGCTCCTGCATCTCGCGGTCGCTCGGCGCGGCGATCTCGTCCATCCACTTCATCCGTCCTCGTTCGGCGGACGGGGCGGCGTGCCCGTCCGCCGGGTAAGCGGCTTGCCCGACCGCGCGCCGAACGTTCGACGAGACGCGCGTCTCGATCGCGAAGGGAGCATCATGGCACGTCAATCCGTCGTCGATCGCGACACGTTCCGCGCCGTCATGCGCAAGCACGCATCGAGCGTCACCGTCATCACGACGAGTCACGACGGCCGCCTCCACGGAATGACCGCGACGGCGTTCTGCAGCGTCAGCGCCGATCCGCCGACGATCCTCATCGTCGTCAATCGATCCGCTCGCAGTCATCCGCTCATCGACGGCAGCGGGTTCTTCGCGGTCAATATCCTCAGCGAACGACAGGTCGAGCTCGCCGAGCGCTTCTCCGCGAAGCGCGACGATCAATTCGACGCGCTCGCGTATACGATCGGCGAGACGGGCGCTCCGATCCTCGCGGGCGTGACGGCCCACATCGAATGCCGCGTCGCGAGCCGAACCGAGATCGAGACGCACACGCTCTTCGTCGGCCGCGTCATCGACGGGTCGGCGGCGGATTCGACCTCGCTCGTCTACGAAGGCGGCCGGTACGTCCGGCTGTCGGAGCGCGGGTAACGCGATCGACGATCAGAACGAGATCTGCCCGGCGTATCCCGTCAGCTCGACGTACCCGACGCCGACGATCTTTCCGCTCGCCGCGTCCTTCACGTCGACCGCGCCTTCCCAGTACGAGACGCCCGTCGACGTGTCGGGCAGTTCCTGATCGAGCAGCGTCGGCGTCAGCACCAGATGCAGATCGCCCGCCGGGATCGTCACCTGCCAGCCGCTCGGGTAGACGCCGCGCGTGTGCGGGCTCGTCCACGAACCGGTGGCCTTGACGGAGAATCCGTCGAGCGGGATATAGCGAACGCTGCCGTCGGGGGCGACGAGGCTGCCGCTCGATTGCGGCGTGACGCTACCGTCCTTCTGCCGCAAGCGATAGAGCATGACGTCGCGATCGTCGTCGAGCTGCAACGAGAACCAATCCCATCCGGCTTGATTGCGCTGCAGCTCGCCCGAGCCGAACTCGTGATCCATCCACGAGAGCCCGTCGATCGCGAAACGCTCGCCGTGAAAGACGAGCGTCCCCGTCGTCTTCAAGCGTGTGTACGAATAGTAATGCGAGGCGCAGGACGCGCATGCGGCCTTCTTCGAGATGCCGCCGTGCCCGTGGATCGCGGGAGATTTCTGCGGCGTCTGCACGAAGTCGAGCGCGTTCTCGCCGTCGCTCGTCGCCTCGCTCGCGTGCATCACCATCCGCTCGCGATCCGGAGCGCCGCCGGGTTCGCCGCGCAGCGTCCACGTCTGCGCCGCGACGGCCAGCGTCTTCTCCGAAGATCCGCCCATACCGAGCGCTTCGCGTGCGAAGACCTGATCGTGAAAGAACGTCTTCCCGCGCTCGTCCGTGATCGCGAAGTGCGCGGGATAGAGTTCGTGCCCCCACCATGCGCTCCGTCCGGCGGCGGGCTTCGGATCGCCCGGCCGCAGACCGATGCGGAAGAACGTGAGCTCGTAGCCGAAGCGCCGGCCGTCCTTCGCCGTGACGTGGCCCGTGTAGTACCACCACTCGGTCTGATAGTCGGGATGCGCCGCCTGATCGCGCGGCCAGCGGTAGCGGTACGGGGCCGTCGCGATCGTGAAGCCGTCCCGCCGGACCGCGATTCCCGCCGCGCCGCGCGACGCCGAGCCGGCCCGTGCAGCGGGCGAGACGCCGCTCGTCGAACATGCGAGAACGATCGCGATCGCAACGGCGAACGCGTTCCGAACGCCCGCCGCGACGGGTCTGGCGCGTCCGTTGCTTCTCATTCGGTCCGCACCGCTTCGGCCGTGCGAATTCGCGACGCGACGCGGGCGGGATAGATCCCCGCGATCAGCGCCGCGACGACGACGAGCACGATCGCTTCCCCGAGGAAATCCCACGGCATGTGCAATTCGATGAGCCAGCCGAACGCTTGCCGGTTGATCACGAAGATCAGCAGCAGCGCGAGGAAGACGCCCGCGATCACGCCCGTGATCCCGCCGAGTCCGCCGATGTACGCCGCCTCGTAGAACACGCTGCGGCGGATTTCGCGCGTCGTGAAACCGAGATACCGCAGGAGCCCGATCTCACGGCGCCGTTCGAGGACGAGCGCGAAGAGCGTGCTCACGACGCCGAGCACGGCGATCGTGATCGAGATGATGTACAGCGCGTACGTGATCGCGAACGTCCGGTTGAAGATCGAGATGACGAGTTTGCGCAGCTCGCGCGTCGTCTGGACGTCGATCCGTAGCGGCAGCACGGACCGGATGACCGCCGTGCGAAGCTGCGTGAGGTCCGCTCCGGGTTTCGCATAGATCGCGAGCGAGTTGACGCCGTCGTCGTGGAAGAGCTTCGCGAACGTCGTCTTATCGACGAGAACGACGCCGCTGTCCGTCGAATAGTCGTTGTAGAGCGCGACGATATGGAAATGCGCCGGGCCGCTCGGCGTCGCGACGTCGACCGTCTCGCCGACGTGCGCGCCGAAGCGCGTCGCGAACGGATCGCTGACGACGACGTTCTCGGTGTTCGGCATCGTGTGCGCGAGCGCGGCCGTATCGACGCGCCCGAGGAACCGCAGCTTGTTGCGATCGGCGACCGTCTTGAAATCGACCGCGGCGAGCGACGTGAGCGTCCCGCGATACGGGATCGAGATCGCGCGAAAGGTATCGACGGCCGCGACGCCCGGCACGCGGCGTATCTCCGCCGCCACCTTCGGCGAGAATCGCGCGTCGTACGACGCGTCCTGCAAGCCGAGCGGCCGCACGAAGAGATCGGCCTTGAGCGTATCGTCCGCCCACGCGACGACGGTCGTCCGGAAACTACCGATGAGGATCGCGACGCTGACCATCATCGCGATCGCGACCATGAGCGACGCGACGGCGACG
>CAZZZK010000148.1:0-6483 GCA_964658555.1 Vulcanimicrobiota bacterium
GACGCGGAGGGTGGCGGACTTTTGGCCGTGGCCGCGACGCAGGACGCTGCGGACGCGGGCGAGCAGTTCGTCCCAGGCGAAAGGCTTGACGAGGTAGTCATCGGCCCCGAGATCAAGGCCCGTCACGCGATCTTCGACGCCGTCGCGACGTCCGCGGGCCGTTCGCCCGCCGTCCGTTCGTCGTAGAGGAAGCAGCGCGCGATGTGACCCGACCCGAAATCGTAGAGCGGGACCGGCGAATCGCAGATCGGCATGCGGCTCGCGCAGCGCGGCGCGAACGAACAACCCGGCGGCAGCCGCAGAAGGTTCGGGGGCTGACCTTCGATCGGGACGAGGCGCCGTCGTTCGCGATCGTCCAAACGCGGCAGCGACGCGAGCAGCCCCTTCGTGTACGGATGCTTCGGCCGTTCGAAGATCTGCCGGGCCGACCCGTACTCGACGAGATTCCCCGCGTACATGACGAGGACGTTCTCGCACGTCTCCGCGACGACGCCGAGATCGTGGGTGATCAAGACGATCGCGGACCCGAGGCGTCGCTGCATGTCGTTCATGAGCTCGATGATCTGCGCTTGGATCGTCACGTCGAGCGCCGTGGTCGGTTCGTCGGCGATCAGGACCGCCGGATCGCACGAGAGCGCCATCGCGATCATGATGCGCTGCCGCATGCCGCCCGAGAGCTGATGCGGATACTCTCGCACGCGCTTCTCGGGAAGCGGGATCCGCACGACGCGCAGCATATCGATCGTCTTCGCGAGCGCGTCGCGCTTCGAGAGTCCGAGATGCAGCCGGACCGCCTCCGAGATCTGATCGCCGACCGTCAGCACCGGATTGAGCGAGGTCATCGGATCCTGAAAGATCATCGCGACGTCCTTGCCGCGAATCTTCCGCATCTGTGCCGGCGTCTTCTTGAGCAAATCCTCGCCGCGCAGCGTAATCGTTCCGCTCGCGATCTTGCCCGGCGGCGACGGGATGAGCCCCATCACCGAGAGCGCGGTGACCGACTTCCCCGAACCCGACTCGCCCACGATACCGAGCGTCGAGCCGCTGTCGACCGAGTACGAGAGACCGTTGACCGCGCCGACGACGCCGTCGTCGCTCCGAAAGGTGACGCGGAGATCCGAGACCTCGAGCAGCGCCAATCTAGAAGCCGGCCAGGCTCGTGCAGAGCGCGAAGAACACGAAGCCGATCGCGACGAACGTGGTGAGGCGCGCGAGCTGCTGGTCGAAGCCCAGACGCGGACGGTACGCGGCCTCGACGCGGCCGCCGATCGTCCCCGAGAGCCCTTCCTGCTTCGTCGTCTGAAACGCGAGCAAGACGATGAGCGCGATCGCGAAGAGCAGGAAGAGACCGGCGATGATGTGCGCGAGCCACGGCACGTTCTGCGCGAGCGCCGATTTGTGCGTGTACTGCGCCTGCAGCTGCTGGAGCAGCTGGGGCGAGAGCGTCGCCGAGGTCGCCGGAAGCGTTCCGGCCGCGGGCGTCGCGACGGACGCCGCGTGCGCCGCGCCGAGCGGCGCCGGGGTCGCGACCGCGGCCGCTGCGAGGAGGGTTACTGACACGAGGACTCCGTTCGTTTCTGGGTGATGGCGAGCCGCACCGCGGGCGCGGTCAGCGCGATGCGACCGGGACCGCGGACGCGCGGACTCGCGCGGCGAGATGCTCGCCCGAGAGGCCGAACGATTCGCGCTGCGCGGGCTGACGGTCGTGTTGGATCAGGACGCTCGGAACGCCGATGCGCTCGAGCGTGACGCCGAGGCCGCGATCCGTGACGAACTCGGAGACGGCCGATCCGAAGCCGCCGGCGAGCGAATGTTCCTCGAGCGTGATGAACGTGCGATGGGCGCGGGCGAGCTCGACGAGCAGTTCTTCGTCGAGCGGAGCCGCGAAGCGCATGTTGACGACCGTCGGGCGTTCGTTCTCCGGCAGCGCGTCGTACGCATCGAGCGCGACGTCGCACGTGTTGCCGAATCCGAGCAGCGCGACGCCCGAGCCCCGGCGCAGCACTTCGCCGCGGCCCTGGACGATCGGCGCCGGCGCGTCGAGATGGTTGCCGTTCGAGTTGCCGCGCGGATAGCGGATCGCGACGGGCGCGCCGAGCGCGAGCGCGTGTTCGAGCATCGGACCGACCTCCGCCTCGATGCGCGGCGCCATGATCGTCATGAACGGCAGCGTCCGCAGATACGCGATATCGTAGAGACCCATGTGCGTCGGGCCGTCGTCGCCCGCGACGCCCGCGCGGTCCATGCAGAGCACGACGGGAAGATTCTGGATGACGATATCGTGCACGATCTGATCGTACGCGCGCTGCATGAACGTCGAGTAGATCGCGACGACGGGCTTCATCCCCGCCGCGGCCGCGCCGGCCGCGAAGCACACCGCGTGCGCCTCGGCGATGCCGACGTCGAAGTACCGGTCCGGATGCTTCTTCGCGAAGCGCTTCACTTGCGTACCGTCGGGCATCGCTGCCGTGATCGCGATGATCCGGCGATCGCGGTCGGCCGCGGTCACGAGCGCGTCGGCGAACGATTCCGAAAACGTCGGACGGGCGCTCGACTTGAATTCGATCTTCCCGTTCTCGAGTTCGAACGGGCCGACGCCGTGAAAGGTCCGCTTGTCGAGCTCGGCCGGTTCGAAGCCCTTGCCCTTGACGGTGCGCACGTGCAAGAGCACGGGGCCGCGAATCTTGCGCGCGTTCGAGAGCACGGTGCAGAGCGTATCGTAATCGTGACCGTCGATCGGCCCGATGTAGCGGAAGCCGAGCTCTTCGAAGATCACCGCCGCCTTCGGCTCGCTCGTCACGAACCGCATCCCCGCTTCTTCCGCCGTCGAGAGCGCCTTGCGCGCCGTCGCACCGAAGGGCACGTGATCGAGGATGTCCTTGACCGTCTCGCGCGCGGCGTTGAAGAGCGGCTTCGCGCGCAGGGTGCCGAGATACTTATCCATCGTGCCGACGTTGGGCGCGATCGACATCTCGTTATCGTTGAGGATGACGATGAAGTTCGTCTTGAGCTGGCCCGCGTTGTTGATCGCTTCGTACGCGAGGCCGCCGGAGAGCGCGCCGTCGCCGATGATCGCGACGACCGATTCGTCGCGGCCGCTGAGGTCGCGGGCCTGCGCCATGCCGAGCGCGGCCGAGATCGACGTCGACGCGTGACCCGCGCCGAACGCGTCGTACTCCGATTCGCTGCGCATCGCGAATCCGCTGAGCCCGCCGCCCTTGCGGATCGTCATGATCCGGTCCGCGCGTCCCGTCAGCATCTTGTGCACGTAGATCTGATGGCTCACGTCCCAGACGATCTTGTCCTTGGGAGCGTCGAAGATCTTATGCAACGCGAGCGTCAACTCGACGACGCCGAGATTGGGGCCGAGATGACCGCCGTTTTTCGAACACGTCTCGACGAGCCGTTCGCGAATCTCACCGGCGAGCGCGTCGACCTCGGCACGCGGCAACGCTTTGAGATCGGCTGGCGACGAGATGCGGTCGATGAGCATCGGTCCTTCTTAGACACGCGCGCGAGCGGGCCATTCTTCACGCCTCCTACGACGAACGGCGAAGGGCCGCCGACGCGGGCCGGTGCACACTTCGAACGATGGAGCCGCTGAAGATCGCCCCGGCGACCGTTCGGCCGTTACCCGGCCGGCGGCGGCGCGTTCTGACCGATCTCGCGCGCATCTTCTCGACGATCTTCAATCCGTTCGTGACGGCGCTCGCGCTCTTCGTCGTCATCGCGCACGTGACGGCGACGCCGCGCGTGAGCTTCTGGCTGCTGCTCGCGGGGAGCACGCTCTTCACCTCGGTCGGTCCGATGATCTACGTTCTGTGGCTCTACAGCACGGGCCGCATCGCCGATCTCGACATGTCGGTCCGCAGCGAACGCGAGCGCGTCTTCGGCGTGTTCGTGATCTTCTACGGCCTCGGGACGCTCGCGATGTGGTCGATCCACGCGCCGGCCCTCATGACCGCGGCGCTCGCCGGCTACACGACGGCATCGCTCGTCGTGCAATACATCACGCGCTATTGGAAGATCTCGACGCACGCGCTCGGCGTCACCGCGCCGCTCGTCGTGCTGATCTATCTCTATCACGCGCAACCGCTGCCGTTTCTCGTGCTGATCCCGCTCGTCGGTTGGTCGCGCGTCCGCCTGCGCGCGCACACCGTCCTCCAAGTCGTCGCCGGCACCGCGCTCGGCGCCGCGTCCGTCCTCGTCTACCTCCACCTCTTCAAACTCGTGTAGGGCCGCTGCGGGCGTGCGTGCTGCGAGGATCTTCGTTGTTGCGACGAGTGCTCGGAGTTCGGCTCGGTTCGCCGCTCGACGGTCAGCGGGGGAGGGTGACTCGGGCTCGGGTGAAGTCGGCGTTTCGGGTGGGGCCGAGGATGCGGGCGACGGCGGTTCGGTAGGCGGCGAGGTCGCCCGTCGTCGCGAAGGAGGTTCGGCCGGACCCGCGCTCGCCGCCGCGCTCGGCGACGTAGCCGCGAGCGCGTTCGGCTTGCGCGACGGCTGGGTCGAGGCGACGGACCCGCGGGCCGAGGACGGCGGCGAACTCGGCGTCGAGCAGCGGATAGTGCGTGCACGCGAGCACGATCGCTTCGATATCGTCCGGGAACGGCGCGCATGCCTCGGCGACGGCGGCGCGCGCGACGGGGCCCGACGTTTCGCCCGCTTCGACGAGCGGCACCAGCCGCGGCGCACCCGCCTCGTCGACGCGCGCGTTCGGCACGAGCGCGCGGATCGCGCGGCCGTACGCGCCGGAACGCGCGGTCGCCGTCGTCGCGACGACGCCGATGCGCGTCGCACCGCTCGCGGCGACGCCGGCGGCCGCGGCCGAGATGATGTCGAGAAACGTCGCGGACGACGGCGGCCAGCCGCGTTCCGCCGCGACCGCGCACGACGTGTTGCAACCCATCACGATCGCGTCGACGCCGCGGCCCGCGAGAAAGCGCGCGTTCTCCGCGAGGAGCGCCTCGAGTTCGTCGGCATCGCGGTCGCCGTAAGGCACGTGCGCCTGATCCGCGAGATAGACGATGTCCTCGCGCGGCAGACGCGCGCGAACGTGCCGCAGGACCGTCAAGCCGCCGAGCCCGGAATCGAAGATGCCGAGGATCGCTACCGTCCGTCCGGCGGTGCGACGTTCGACGAGAGCGGCTGCGACGTCGGCGTCTGCGTGTAATCGCCGACGCCGTCCGCGATCGCGAGCGCCAGTTTCTGCAAGAACGCCCCCGAGTGGAGATAGCCCGCATCGGTCGGATTCGAGAGGAACGCCGACTCGATCAGCACGGCCGGCATCGCGGCGTGTCGGATGACGTAGTAATTCTCGTGGATGACGCCGTCGTCTTTCGTCGGCAGCGTCGAGGCGAGCCGCGCGTGGATCGCGTCCGCGAGCCCGATCGAATCCGGCTTATAATAGTACGTCGTCGTGCCGCGGGGGCCGCTCGTCACGAACGCGTTGCTATGGATGCTGATGAAGAGCCGGGCCCCCGCGGCGTTCGCGACGTCGTCGCGCGCCTGCAGCTCGTCGCGCGCCGAGTCGTTGGGACGATAGACGTCGACGTCGGTGTCGCGCGTCATGCGCACGCTCCACCCGCGCGCGACGAGGATCGTGCGCAGCCGATTCGCCATGTCGAGGTTGAGGAGTTTCTCCGAGAGGCCGTTGTGCTGGGAGCCGGCATCGCTCCCGCCGTGGCCCGGATCGATGACGATCAGCCGCGCGTTGAGCGGCCCCGCGGCGGCGGGCGCGGGCCCGAATTTCCAGCCGGTCGGCGCGAGCGGGATCGGGACCGGCGCGCCGGCGAGCGAGATCGCGCTGCCGAACGGCGGGGCGGCGAGCGAGACGAGTTGGCCGCCCTGCAGCTCCCCGTACCCGACGCGCTGCGGGGCCGGATCGTCCGTATCGTCGACGGCGATCGCGAGGCCGCCGCCTTCGGCCGAGAGCGCGATCGTTCGCGGACTCGGCATGGTGAGCGCGATCCGGACCGTCGGCTGACGATCGTGCGGACCGACGAAACTCTTGAGCCGCATCGTGACGATCGCCGGAACGTTGAGCGGGACGTCCTGCGACGGGATCGCGAGCGTCGCGGGCTTCACGTCGACGTACCACCGGTCGTCGGAGAGCCGGTGCCATTCATACGTCGTGTCGCCCGAGATCGCGACGTGCACCGTCGCGGCGTCGCCCGAGGGATCGGTCTTGAAGCCCGTGATCGTCGCCGGGGGGCCGGCGGGCGGGGCGCTCGCCGCGGGGGCCGCGCCGAGCCCGTCGGCGGGCATCCCTTCCGACGGCGGCGTGACGGGCGGCGGCGTCGGCACCGTCGTCGGAGCGAGCGGAGCGGCGGTCTGCACGGCGTTCGCGACCGTCGACGGGACGTACCGCGGCATCGCCGGTTCGCTTCGCTGCGCGACGGCGGAGGCCGGACGCGACGCGATCGCCCGCGACGAGGCGCTCGCGAGCGCGGCTGCGCGCCCCGTGATGGCGATCGAGCCGAGTCT
>CAZZZK010000149.1:0-896 GCA_964658555.1 Vulcanimicrobiota bacterium
GCGACTGCGTCGAGCGGCGCGACGCGTGCTCGACTGCGACGAGTCCGGTAACGTTCGCGAGACCCTGCGTGTCGTTCGGCGTGAGACCGAATGCGAGGCCGCCGGGGATGCCCGAGTCGAGATTCGCGTCGTCCGCGCGCGCGCGGATACGGAACCCGTCCCCGAGCGGAACGTCGAGCTGCGCGCGATAGACGCTTTGATCGGCGTAGGCGCCCTCGCGAACGCCGGCCGCGAACGAACACGGGCCGGGCGAGCCGAAGACGCAAGCCTTCGGACCGTACGTCAGCGCCGGATAGTCGTAATCGTTCGTCGAGACGTGGCGCTCGTACGAGAAGCCGAGCGTGCCGTTGCCGATCGACCCGCGCACGTCCCGGTCGGAGAACGAGCCGCCCGAGATCGCGAAATACTCGCCGCGCGGAACGCTCGTGACGACGTTGATGACGCCGCCCGACGCGCTCGTGCCGTAGAGCGTCGACGAGCCCGATTCGACGATCTCGATCCGCTGGACGCCGACCGTCGAGAGTTGCGCGAGATACGCGGTACCGGCGGTCGGATCCGCGACGGGCTGGCCGTCGACGAGCACGAGCGTCTGCGCCGAACTCGAACCGCGGATACCGTACGCGGAGAGCGCGCCGAACGCGCCGTACGAATAGAGCTCCACGCCCGGGACGCCCTGCAGCGCGTCTTGGACCGTCCGCGCGCCGTAGGCGTCGATCCGCGCGCGATCGACGACGAACGTCGGCTTCGAACTCTGCGCGATCGGCTCGTCGCGCCGATCCGACGTCACGACGTTTCCGATGGTGCGCAGCGCCGCGGACGGAGACGCCGACGGCGAAGGGACGGGAGTCGCGGCGCCTGCGGGCCCCGCGGACGCGGGGCGAGGGACCGTCGCGAGC
>CAZZZK010000149.1:906-6474 GCA_964658555.1 Vulcanimicrobiota bacterium
CGACGGCAAATCCGAGCGTCGCGATAGCGACGCTCGACGAGAGAGCACGATACATTGTGGGACCGGCCTTTACGCGAGGCGGATGTGCGAATGCGCTCGCTCAGTATCCTGACTCGCGGATCGATGCCGTCGTGCTCGCGGTCTTCCCACCGTATGACCGGCAGTGACCAAGAGCGGCTCCCCGCTTACAGTGGCGCGACCGTCCCGGATTTCCACCGGGTTCCAGACGCGAGCGCTCGTTTCATGATCTACGGCGACGACGCCGTTCCCTTCAGCGAACGCGGCCGCACCCGCCGCGAGGCGGAGGCGACGCGGAAAAATTTCGTCTCGTAGGAACCTAGCGCTCGTGAAGGCGATCCGCAGCCCGCTCTTCCTCGCATCGATCGTCTTCCTCGTGCTCGACGTCGCCGCGTTCTATTGCGGCCTCTACGTCCGGATGATGGATCCGGCGTCGAGCACGGCGGCGTTCGACGATGCCGTTCGGTCGCTGAAACGTTATCGATCCGATCCGCGACGAGAGGTGCTCGTGTTCGGAGACTCGCGCATCTACGCCGGGCTCGATCCGGCGATCGCATCGAAGGCGGCGGGCGGATTCCGTTTTCTGAACGGCGGAATGCCCGGAGCGTCCCCGAGGGTGTGGTACTTTCTCGATCGCGCGATCGATCCGGAGGCGACGCGCTTTCGCGCGATCGTCATCCCGATCGATAGTTTGACGGACGATACGAGTGCCGTCGGCAGTCTCGATGCGAGCGAACACGCGAGCGACTTGCGTTATTTTCTCTTCACCCTCTCGCCGCTCGAGACGGACGCCGTCGCGGAGTCGCTCGACCGGCCCGATCTCCGGCTCGACGTCACGATGGATCTCCTGTTGCGCGGTCCGATCATCCGCTCCGACCTTCAAGCGTTCCTCGACGATCCGGTCGCGCGCATCGATGCCGTACGCGCGCGGCGCGTCGAACGCTACGATCCCGACGCCTCGCATCCGTTCTCGTCGACGCTCGACGGCCTCCGCGTCGACTTTCGGCGATCGGCGATCGCGTATCCGGCGTCGGTCGAAGGACCGGAGCGCGCCTCGATCGCCGATCAGCTCCTGCGCCGTCCGATCGCGAGCGCATCGTACGCGACGTATCGTTCGCGCTGGCTGACGCCGCTCGTCCGGCACTACGTCGCCGCGGGCGTTCCGGTCATCTTCGTTCGCATCCCGACGAGACCGGCGCACGGCGCCGTCGACACGACGCCCGCCGGCACGATCCGTACGCTCGTCGATTCCGAAGGCGCGCGCTTGCTCGCGCCGGCAGCGTACGTCGCACTCGAGCGGCCGGAGCTCTTCGCCGATCACGATCATCTGAGCGCGTCCGGCGCGCGCCGCTTCAGCGCCCTGCTCGGGAACGACGTCGGAGCGCTGCTGCGCCGGCTCGGCGCCGCGCGCGCGCACCCGGTCCCCATGCCGCCGTTCCGAATCGAGAACGGCCCGAGCGGCGGCGGAGCATTCGACGGATTGGCGAGCGCCGTGCGCTTCGGCGAGCCGATCCGCTTCCAGTCCGTCGGCTACGCACTCTTTCTCGCGGCCGTCTTCGCCGCCGTCGCGATCGCCGATCGACGGCTGCGCGTCCCTTTGCTTCTCGCGGCGAGTCTCTATTTCTACGCACGCTGGAACGCGTGGTTCGTGGCGATGATCCTGTTCGTCACGGTCGCCGATTACGCTCTCGCACGAGCGATCGCCGCGCGGCCGAAAAGCGCGCGTGCGGCGCTGGCCGTCGGCATCGCGATCAACCTCGGCTTCCTCGGGACGATCAAATACGCGAATTTCGCATCGGCCACGGTACGCGCCGCACTCGGCCTCCACACCGATCCGTGGGTGATCCGCGTGCTCGTCCCGATCGGTATCAGCTTCCACACGTTCCAGAGCATCTCGTATCTCGTCGACGTCTACCGCGACCGCACGCTCGTCGAGAAACGGTTGGACCGGTACGCGCTCTACATCGCGTTCTTTCCGCAACTGCTCGCCGGACCGATCGTCCGCGCCCGCCGGTTCTTCGGCGAACTCGCCGCTTGGCGACGGCCGGACGGCGCCCGCGTCCAGGCCGGCATCTTCGAGATCGCGATCGGACTGTTCAAGAAAACGTGCGTCGCCGATCGATTCGCGCGATATCCGGACCTCTACTTCGCGGCGCCCTCGCGGTATCCGGGCGCGTCCGCGGCGTGGGCGGCGGCGCTCTCGTTCGCCGTGCAGATCTACTTCGATTTCAGCGGCTACACGGATATCGCGATCGGCTCCGCGCGGATCCTCGGCTTCGATTTTCCCGTCAATTTCGAGCGGCCGTATCTCGCGGTCGGCATCCGGGATTTTTGGCGCCGCTGGAACATCACGCTCTCGACCTGGCTTCGCGATTACCTCTACATCCCGCTCGGCGGAAGCCGGCACGGACGGCTGCGGACGTATCGTAATCTCATGACGACGATGCTGCTCGGCGGGCTATGGCACGGCGCGAGTTGGACGTTCGTCGCGTGGGGAGGCTATCAAGGCGCGCTGCTGTGCGTCGAGCATCGCCTCGGGACGCGCTCGACGCCGCGCCTCGACGCGGCACGAATCGTTCGAACGGCGTGCACCTTCGCGCTCGTCGTCGTCGGCTGGGTGGTGTTCCGCGCGTCGTCGTTCGGAGACGCGGCGTACGCGTGGTCGCAGATGTTTTCGTTCCGCGGATCCCTCCGGGTTCCGACGCTCTGGCCGCTCGCGCTCGTCGCGGCGCTCGTCGTCGCGGAGGTCGCGCTCGAGTTTCGGCCGAGCGTCGTCGCGTCGCTCGAGCGGCGTCCGATCTGGCGCACGCTCGTGCTCGTGAGCCTCTTCGCGTCGCTCGAACTGCTCTCGTGGAACGGCGCCGCCGCACCGTTCGTGTATTTCAAATTCTGACGGACGGCCGGTTCACCACTCGAGCGCGAGCTGCGTC
This sequence comes from Vulcanimicrobiota bacterium, assembly GCA_964658555.1. GTDB lineage: Bacteria > Vulcanimicrobiota > Vulcanimicrobiia > Vulcanimicrobiales > Vulcanimicrobiaceae > CAZZYZ01. The sequence goes on from CAZZZK010000149.1 coordinate 3,855, forward strand.
TCTTCGCGGTGTTCGGGGGCGGCGAGTCTGCCGCGCAGCGGGGCGGAGACGGCGAGGCCGGGGCGCTCGTCGAGCGCGCGGGCGATCTCCCGCGCGCGAGCGATGACGCCCGCGGGTAGGCCCGCCATCTTCGCGACGTCGATCCCGAACGAGCGCGAGGTGCTTCCCGCGAGCACGCGATGCGAGAAGACGGGCGCGCCCGAACGCGCGGCGTTTTCGACGGCGGTCACGTGAAAGTTCGCGACGAGCGGCCAGCGATCGGCGAGCGCGACGAGCTCGTGGAAATGCGTCGCGAAGAGCGTCATCGGCATCTGCGCGTCGAGGCCGAGCAGATACTCGCAGATCGCCTGCGCGATCGAGAGCCCGTCGATCGTCCCCGTTCCGCGCCCCACCTCGTCGACGAGCAGCAGACTGCGCCGCGTGCAGCGGCGTAAGATGTTCGACGCCTCCGCCATCTCGACGTAGAACGTCGATTGGCCGGACGCGAGATCGTCGCCCGCGCCGATGCGCGTGAAGATGCGATCGACGATCCCGAGCGTCATCGCGCGCGCCGGGACGAACGAACCGATCTGCGCGAGGATCACGAGCAGCGCGGCCTGCCGCAGGAACGTCGACTTGCCGCCCATGTTCGGGCCCGTCAGCAGCATGAAGCGCGCGCGCGATTCGTCGAGCACGAGATCGTTCGGCACGAACGCATCGCGCGCGACCGCCTCCATCACGGGATGGCGGCCGTCCGCGATCGTGAGCGACGACCCCTCCGCGAAGGCGGGCCGAACGTAGTTCCGATCCGAGGCGGTCTGCGCGAGCCCGCACGCGACGTCGAGTTCCGCGATCGCATCGGCCGTCGCGAGCAGCGCGTCGACGTTCGCCGCGACCGTCTCGACGAGCTCGGCGTACAGCGACTCCTCGAGCTTGAGCTGCGTCGCCTGCGCGCCCGCGATCGCGGCTTCGAGCGCTTTGAGCTCGGGAATGACGAACCGCTCGCCGTTCGTCAGCGTCTGCTTGCGAACGTAGTCGGCCGGGACGCTCTTGAGCTGGCCGTTGCTCACCTCGATCGCGTAGCCGAACGCGCTCGCGTACTTTACCTTGAGCATCTTGATGCCGGTGCGTTCGCGTTCGCGCGCTTCGAGTGCGGAGATCCCGTCGCGCGCATCGCGACGCGCGGCGAGCGTCTCGTCGAGCGCGGCCGACGCGTCCGGCCGGATGACGCCGCCGTCGGCGAGCGTCGCGGGCAGATCGTCGCAGAGCGTTCGCTCGAGCGTCGCGAAGAGATCCGCGTGATCGCCGATCCGCGCGCCGAGCGCGGCGAGTTCCGCGGGCAGCGACGCGCGCAGCGGTTCGAGCAGCGCGAGCGTCCGCCGCAGCGACCCGAGATCGCGCGGCAGCGCCCGCCGCAAACGCACCTTCTGCGCGATCCGTTCGAGATCGTACGCGCCGCCGAGCAGCTCTTGCAGCGCCGAGCGCGCGAGATAGTCGCCCGCGAGCGCGGCGACGCGGTCGGCGCGCGCGCCGATCTCCGCGACGTCGACGAGCGGCGCGAGCAACCAGCGCCCGAGGAGGCGCGAGCCCATCGCCGTCTTGCAGCGATCGATCGTCGCGAGCAGCGTCGCCTTCGGGTTCTGGCCCGTCGTCTTCGTGAGCTCGAGGTGGCGGCGCGTATTCGCGTCGAGCGCGACGAACGTCTTCGCGCGGTAGTAGCGCGGCGCGCGCAGCGCCGTCTCCGCACCCGCGAATCCGGCCCGCGCGACGAATCCCGCGAGCGCGGCGAACGCGCGCGACATCGCGGCGGACTCGTCGAGCGAGAATCCCGCGACCGTCCGCGCGTCGCGCGGCCCGACCGCGGCGAGCGGCGGCGTCGCGATCCGAACGGCCGACAGTTGCGACGCGATCGCCGCCCGGATCTCGGGCGGCAAGTCGGCCACGATCTCCGCGGGCGCGATCCGCGCGAGTTCGGCGAGTGCGTCTTCGAGGGCGGCGTCTCCGTCGTACGCGGTCGCCGCCGCACGGCCCGTCGAGACGTCGGCGTATGCGATCGCGAGCGCGTCGCCGACCGCGGCGAGCGCGACGAGATTGTTGTCGCTCGCGCGTTCGAGCAATTCTTCTTCGATCAGCGTCCCCGGCGTGACGACGCGGACGACGTCGCGCCGCACGAGTTTGTTCGGTACCGGAGCTTCGAGCTGTTCCGCGAGCGCGACGATGCGCTGCTGCGCGACGAGCTTCGCGAGGTAGCCGTCGAGCGCGTGATGCGGCACACCCGCCATCGCGATCCTCCGCCCCTCGCCCGCCTCCTTCGAGGTCAGCGCGATCTGCAAGGCGGCCGCGATCGTCTGCGCGTCCTCGCCGTAGGCCTCGTAGAAGTCGCCGACGCGCGCGAGCAGAATCGCCTCGGCGTAGCGCGATTTCATCTCGAAATACTGCGCGAGCATCGGCGAATAGCGCGGCTCGCTCATCGAACGTTCAGCCGCGTGCTACCCGGCGGCGACGAGATCGATCGTCGTCCGGCGCGCGACCGCGACGCCCGGCGCGTCGTAGCGGGCCGCCGTCGCGAGGATCTCGCCCGTACAGCCCCACGTGAACGGCGTCTCGACGAGCACGTCGAGCCACGGGCGCTCGAGCAACG
>CAZZZK010000150.1:0-6453 GCA_964658555.1 Vulcanimicrobiota bacterium
GCGAGCCCGTAGCGCCGGCGATAGAAGATCAGCGGCATCGTCAGCATCAGCGCGTTGAAATCGTAGCGCTCGTGCATCCGCGTCGAGAGCACGAAGTAGCCGAGCGAGAGGATCATCGCGGCTTCGAAGAGCGCGACGATCTCGCGGCGCTGCACGTAGCGCGAGAGCACGAGCGCGACCGCGACGAGCGAGAGCCCGATGCCCCAGACGTACTGCGGCAGGCCGACGATCCGGCCGCCGATCGTCCAATTCGGAACGAGCACCGCATCGCTCTGCCAGAAATGGTTCGCACCGATGACGTACAGATTGAACGCGTTGACGGAGTTGTAGGGATAGACGGACGAGGCGTACTTATAGCGGCCATAGAGCCAGGCGAATTGATCGAGCGGGCTCAGCCCGGCGTGAAACGTGAACGCGGCCAGGTATGCCAGCACGAGCGCGCCCGCGATCCCGAGATAGGTCCCGGCATAACGCTCCATCCGCCGCGCGCGATCGCTCGATGCGAACGCGTAGGCGATGAAGAGCGGCGCGGCGACGATCGCCGGCGGCTTGATGAGGATGGAATAGCCGAGCGCGAGCCACGCCGCGGCGACGTAGAGCACGACCGCCCGTCCGCGACGGCCGTCGGCGAGGAGCAGCGCGTAGAGGGCGAGCAGCGTGAAGACTCCCGCGACCGAGTCGACCTGTCCCCAGTACGCGGAGATGAAGATCGCGGCCGGATCGAACGCGAAGAACGCGGCCGCCGCGAAGGCCCAGCCGATCGGCGCGAGCCGACGCACGATCGCGAAGATCAAAAGCGCGTCGGCGAGGTCGCAGAGGATCGCGGGAAGCTTGACCGCGATCCGCAAGAGCCCGTACGACGGATCGCTCGCGACGAGCGCGTGATACAGATGTCCGACGATCCATAATACGAAAAAATAGCCGGGCGGATAGTCCGCGAACCCGGCCTTCGCGAAGAATTCGCGCGTCGGGTACTGCACGAGCGTCAGCGACCACGCTTCGAACGTCGAGACGTCGTTGCGGAATCCGTCGGCGTTGATGAACAGCAGCCGCACGATGAATGCGGCGAAGAGCAATCCCGCGAGCACGACGGGGACGGGGAGGGCGCTCGAGCGGATCCGTTCGCTCGCCCCGCGGAGCGTCGAAGCTCCGCTACGCAACGCGACGCGCGCCTTGCGCGAGGAACTCGCGGATCGCGCGATCGACGTCGATCTGCGCTTCGAGGGCGATCGCGTCCGCGTCGTCGAGCGCGCGGTCGTGCGCCGCGTCGGCGGCGCTGCGCGCGCCGAGCCGTTCGAGCGCGGCGATCACGCGCGATACCTCCTCCGCCTCGACGCCGCGCGCGTACGCATCGGCGACGATCCGGCGATCGGCCGACGGCGGCGTCCCGAGCGCCCACACGATCGGGAAGCTCCACTTGCGCCGCGCGATATCCGCACCGCTCGGCTTGCCGGTCACGTCGCTCGAGCCCCACGTGCCGAGCACGTCGTCGCGGATCTGGAACGCGAGGCCGTACGCGCGGCCGAGCGTCGCGTAGGCCTCCGCCCGCGCGCCGGAGGCGCCAGCGGCGAGCGCGCCGAGCTTGCACGACGCGGCGAAGAGCGCGCCCGTCTTGCCCGCGATCATCTCGAGATACTGCGGCATCGTCACGTGCGTGCTCGTCTCGAACCCGATGTCGAGCCCCTGGCCCTCGCACATCAGCAGATTCGCCTCGTGCAGCACGTGCAGCATCTCGACGACGCGATCGGGCGGCACGACCGCCTCCTCGTGCAGCAGCGTCAGATAGCTGATCGCGCAGAGCGCGTCGCCCGCGTTGATGCCCTGCGCGACGCCGTACTTCTTCCAGATCGTCGTGCGCCCGTGGCGCAATTCGTCGCCGTCTTCGATATCGTCGTGCACGAGCGAGTAGTTGTGGAGGATCTCGATCGCGACGGCCGCGTCGAGCGCGCGTTCGATCTCACCGCCCTCTTCGAGGGCCGTGCGTAAGAGAAGCTGCGGTCGCAGCCGCTTCCCCGCCTTCGCCTTGCCCGCTTCGTCGTAGCCGAAGTGGTAGCGGATCATCTCGTAGATCGGAGAGGATCCGCGGTGACGCTCGAGCGTCCGCGCGAGGTGGGCTTCGATGACGCTAACTAGCTCGACGGCTGAGCGCCTCCATCCGCGCTTCGACCTGATCGACGAGCCAACCGGGCGTCGATGCGCCGGACATGAGGCCCGCGACGCCGACGTTCTCGAACCACTGCGGTTCGAGTTCGTCGGGACCCTCGACGTGATACGAGCGCGCGCCCTTCGTCGCCGCGAGATCGGCTAGATGCTTCGTGTTCGCGGACGTCTTGCCGCCGACGACGACCATCACTTCGACCTCGGTCGCGAGCGTCTCGGCTTCCGACTGACGGTTGTGCGTGTCGGTGCAGATGGTGTTGACCGCGCGGACTTCGTAATACTTCGAACTGAGCTTCCGAACGATCTCGGTGAAGCCGGCGCCCGACCACGTGGACTGCACGACGACGCCGACCTTGCTCGCCCGCGGCAGCGCGTCGATATCGGACGGATCCTGGATGCACCACGCACCCGGGACGTGCGAGAGCGTCCCTTTCACTTCGGGATGGTTCTTATCGCCGACGACGACGATCTTGTAGCCGTCGTTACGGAGCTTCTGCGCCTGAACGTGGATCTTCGTGACCATCGGGCAGGTCGCGTCGACGATCGTGAGGCCCTTCTGCTCGGCCTTCTCGAAGACGTCGACGGGCAGGCCGTGCGCGCGAACGAACAACGTCCCCGACTCGACGTCGTCGACGCTGTGCGCGTTGACGAGCCCCTTCTCTTCGAACGACGCGACCATCTGCGGGTTGTGGACGATGTGGCCGAGGGTCGTCACCGTCCCCTCGCCGCGCGCGGCGACGGTCTCCTCGGCCTTCTTCAGCGTGATGGCGACTCCGAAGCAGAACCCCTGAGTCTTCGCCTTCTTAATGTGCACGCAATCCCTCTCGTAAACCGTAGATCCGTTCCATGAGCTCGAGGGTCCACTTCGACAAGTCCTCGCGCCTCGCTTTCCTACCCGGCTCGAACCGTAGCGGCTCGCCGAAGACCACGCTGATGCGGCCGAGGCGCGACGGCCGAACCGTCCCGTCGATGTACGCCGGGACGACGGGCGCCCCCGAGAGCGAGGCGAGCAGCGCGACCCCGGACTGCGGCGCCTTCGAGCCGTCGCCGTTGCGGCCGCCCTCGGGAAAGATGCCGAGCGCGGCGCCCGTCTGGAGCACGCGGGCCGCGGCTTTGATCGCCGCGACGTCGCCGCGACTGCGATCGACGGGGAAGGCGCCGAGCGCCGTGATCAGCGGCCCGAGAAGCGGGATCGCGAAAAGCTCCTTCTTCGCCATGTACGTGACCGGGCGCGGAACGCACGACCCGAGCAGCGGCGGATCGAGGTTCGAGGCGTGATTGCAGGCCACGATCACGGGACCGGTGAGGGGCACGTGCTCGACGCCGCTCACGCGCATCCGCCAGACCACGCGCCCGAGCGCGAACGAGCCGGCCTTCGCCGCAGCGTACACGGCCGGATTCACGCGCGGGCCCGCACGAGTGCGGCGATTCGTTCGACGACCGCCTCGACGGTCTGGCCCGTGGAATCGATCTCGATCGCATCCGCCGCCGCCCGCAGCGGCGAGGCCTCGCGGGTCGAGTCGAGCAGATCGCGGCGCTCGATCTCCGCCTTGAGCTCCTCGCGTTCGACGCTCGCACCGCGCTCGCTGAGTTCGGCACTGCGCCGCCGGGCGCGCTCGTCGACCGAGGCGGTGAGATAGATCTTGAATGGGGCGTCCGGGAGAACCACCGTCCCGATGTCGCGACCGGCCATGACGACCGCGTTCTCGGCGGCGATCGAACGTTGGCGCTCGACCATCGCCGTCCTCACGCGCGGATGCGCGGCGACGAGCGAGACGACCCGGCTCACCGAATTATCGTAGAGTTCGTTTCCGAACGGAACGTCGGCCGACCAGACGCGAAAGCCGTCCGGCTCGCTCGGATCGAGCGTGACGCGAACCGGACGCTGCGTGATGGCATCGACGACCGCCGCCTCCTCGCCCGGATCGATCCCGGCCCGAAGCGCGCAGAGCGCGACCGCGCGATACATCGCGCCCGTATCGAGATAGAGCACCCCCAGGCGACGAGCGAGCGCCCGTGCCACCGTGGTCTTCCCGCTCCCGGCGGGACCGTCGATCGCGACGTGCGCGTGCCCACTCATTCCGGGGGCCGACCGTTCGCGCTCGACGAGGACCGCCCTGGCATCGGCGCCTCCGGCGAGCCGCTACAGCTGCGCGATGCTCAGGAGATTGCCGTCCGGATCTTCGAACCACGCGACGTTCGAGGTGCTGCCGGGCGCGGCCCAAGTGGCGAGTGCGTCCTGCCCGAAGCCGTCGTAGTTCCGAATCGTTCTTCCGGCCTCGCGCAGCGCTTCGACGGTCCTCGCAATATCAACGACCTCCCAGCCGAGCACCGTATGCGCCTGAGCCACATGATCCGCAGCCGTCGATATCCGAAGCATCGTACCGTCGAGATCGTAGACGGCCGCGAACGCATCGTCGTGTACGGGCGCGAATCCGAGCCTGCCGCCGTAGAACGCTTTCGCTTTCTCGCGATCCCGCGTCACGATAGAGGTCGTAACTTTGGCCGATGCGGGCAGGCTCATGCGGACTTTCCCTCTCGTCGCCGCCAATCGAACTCCTATCGTTTTCTCAGCGCCGAGCACGACGAGCCGCGCCGTTCCGGCTCGAGCGAAAATCGATTCCGGAAAGAGCGATGTCGGCGCGAAACGTCACCGTGAGACGGAGTGATTCGCCCGGTCGAGGTGCCGCATACGGCGTGGAGATCGAGGGCGCGGGCCGACGCACCGGCTCGAGCGAATCGTTGCCGACGTGGCGAAAGCTCGTTCCGGTTTCTTCTGTTCTGCGTGCGGGCACGAGTCGCTGCGGTGGCTCGGTCGATGCCCCGCGTGCGATGCGTGGAATACGTTCGTCGATGCGCCCGCGGCCGCGCCGAAATCGAAGGGCGCGGGCGCGGCACGCGCGGCGGCCGCCACGCTCTCGGCGCCGATCCGACTCGGCGACGTTCCGAGCGGGCGGCTCACGCGCATGTCGAGCGGGCTCGGCGAGTTCGACACGCTGCTCGGCGGCGGGATCGTTCCGGGCAGCCTCGTCCTGCTCGGCGGGCCGCCCGGAGCGGGGAAGTCGACGCTGCTCTTGCAGATCGCCGCGCGACTCGCGGGCGCGGACGGGGCGGAGGGCGGCCCCGTCGTCTACGTGTGCGGCGAGGAATCGGCCGCGCAGACGAAGCTGCGCGCGGAGCGGCTCGGCGCGGGCGACGATCTGCTGCTCTTCGCCGAGACGAACGTGCGCGCGATCCTCGACGCGCTCGAGACGATCCGGCCGCGAATCCTCGTCGTCGATTCCATCCAGACGATGGCGCTGCCGGACGTCGAGTCGTTCGCCGGAAGCGTCGCGCAGGTCCGCGACTGCGCGACCGCGCTCATGGAGTTTTCGAAGCGGACGGACTGCGCGACGTTCGTCGTCGGCCACGTAACGAAGGACGGCTCGATCGCGGGGCCGCGGCTGCTCGAACATCTCGTCGATACGGTGCTGTACTTCGAAGGCGACAACGGCGCCGAATACCGGATCGTGCGCGCGCATAAAAATCGCTTCGGAAGCGCGGACGAGATCTGCGTCTTCGCGATGGATGGTAAAGGGCTTCACGAGGTCAGCAATCCCTCGCAGCTCTTTCTCGGCCGCGGCGGTGCGGCGACGCGGCCGAGCGGATCGTGCATCGTCGCGAGCGTCGTCGGGTCGCGGCCCGTGCTCGTCGAGATCCAAGCGCTCGTCGGCGAGACGAGTTACGGCACGCCGCAGCGGCTCGCCGCGAACGTCGACCGCGCACGGCTCGCGATGATCCTCGCCGTCCTCGAACGCCGCGCCGGGATGGCGCTCGGGTCGCAGGACGTCTACGCGTCGGTCGCGGGCGGCCTGCGCATCTCGGAACCCGCCGCCGATCTCGGCATCGCGCTCGCGATCGCGTCGGCGTTCCGCGGGATCGCGCTGCCCGCGGGGACGGCCGCGTTCGGCGAACTCGGACTCTCCGGCGAGGTGCGCGCGACGGCGGCGCGCGCGCGACGCGTCGGCGAAGCGCGCAAACTCGGCTTCGAGACGATCGGCCGGGATGGCGTCAGCGCCGCGAGAGGCCGAGCCGAGGAGCCGCCGCGTCAGTTCCGTGACCGGCGCGGCGAAGACTTTCGCGGTGACGCCCTCTTCCGCGATGCGCCCTTGGTCGAGCACGATCACGCGCTCGGCCGCAGCCCGGATCACGCTCATTTCGTGCGTGATCATGACGATCGTCAGCCCGAGTTGGCGGTTGATGTCGCGGAGGAGCGCGAGGCAGCTGTCCTTGCCATCCATCTCGCCGGCGTGG
>CAZZZK010000151.1:0-6452 GCA_964658555.1 Vulcanimicrobiota bacterium
GGACGAGCATCGTGCGCGCCGCCGAGACGAGCTCCGAGCGGCCGGCGAGCACGCCCGCGCCGACGTCGCCGTGCCCGCCGATGTACTTTCCGACGCTGTGCACGACGAGATCGGCGCCGTGCTCGAGCGGCCGGATCGAATACGGCGTCGCGAAGGTCGCGTCGACGACGAGCAGCGCCTTCGCGGCGCGCGCGAGCGCGGCGAGCGCGGGCAGATCGGCGACGCCGAGCAGCGGATTGGTCAGCGCCTCGACGTACACGACCTTCGGCGCGTACCGCTCGATCGCACCCGCGACCGCGGCGAGATCGTGCTGATCGACGTAATGCACGGCGATCCCGCGCGCCCGGTACTCGGCTTCGAAGAGCGCGAACGTGCCGCCGTAGATGTCGCGGGTCGCGACGATCGCGTCGCCCGAGCGGACGTGCGGCGCGATCGTCGCGTCGACCGCCGACATCCCCGCCGCCGCACCGACCGCGGCCTCCGCGCCCTCGAGCTCCGCGACCGCCGCCTCGAACTGGGCGGCGTTGGGGCCGCCGTACCGGCCGTAGATGCCGCCGTGCTTCGCACCGCCGTAGATCGCCTCGACGTCGGCGAGGTCGTCGAACTCGTACGACGACGCCTGGAAGAGCGGCGGGCTCGAAGCCCTATTTTGAGGGATATTCATAGGTCCGGCGTGGACTGCGAGCGTCTCGGGATCGGACTTTTTCATGGAGAAACCCCGGCTTATCCACATTTCTTCGTACGTAGGCTGTGCAGGATGTGGAAAGCTTGCGTCGTGCGCGACGTTACGAGTGGGGGGTCACCGCCGAGCCGTTGACGAGCGTTTCCGGGCGTGACGAGACGACGAGCGACCCGACGTGGAGGTTCGGGCTCGAAACTTCGATGTATTGGTCGTTTTGCAGGCCAAGTGTGACGTCGATCTTGCGCGCCTTGTACGTGGCGGCAGGGGAGCCGCTCGGAGACGGCGCGGGCGCGGGCGAGGCCTGTGCGACGAGGAAGACGTTCGCCGAGCCGTCGTCCTGCTCGACGGCGCTGCGGGGCGCGAGCAAGACGTCGCGATGCAACGCGCGCGTCACCCGTACCGTCACGAGCATGCCGCCGCGCAGCGAGAAATCGCGATTGCGAAGCGAGAGTCGCGCCCGGTAGAGCAGCGTTCCCGTCTGCGGGATGACGTTGAGGCTGACGACGGGTGCTTGAAAGCGTCTATTCGGAAGCGCGGGCGACGAGAACGAGACGACCGTCCCGGGCTGGACGTACGGCAGATCGTCGTCCTTGACGTTGAAATCGATGTAGATCGGATCGATCTGCGAGACCTGAAAGAGCGGCTGGCTCGGGCCGGCGTACGCGCCGGGATCGAGCAGCCGCGAGGTGACGACGCCCGAGAACGGGGCGCGAAGCGTCGTCTGCACGATCTGCGTCTGCGTCAGATCGACCGCGCCCGCGGCCTGCGTCACCGCCCCGCGATTCTCGGCGACGACTTGACTCTGCAACGGCGAATTGAGCAGGTTGCGCTCCGCCTGCGCGAGCGCGGCGCGCGCCTGCGTGATCTTCTCGCTATCGATTTGGAGCGTCTTCTGCGCGGCGACGTATTGCGACCGCGACGATTCGAACGACGTCTGCGCGACGTAGCCTTGCGAGACGAGCTGTTTGTTACTGTCGAAGACGAGCGCCGCGTTCTTGAGCGCCGCGACGTCCGTCTGCTGCTGCTGGTTCGCCTGCGTGAGCGATTGCTGCGCCTGCGAGAGGGCGCTCCGATACGTCTGATCGGTGATCGGCTGCTGGATCTTCGACTGGCTGAGTTTCGCGACGGCCTGCGTCGCCGCGCCCCGCTGCTCTTGCAGCGTGGCAACGAGCGGCGATGCGTCGATCTGCGCGAGAATCTCGCCGTCCGTCACGCGATCGCCCTCGTTCGCGTATTCGCGAACGATCGTGCCCGATTGCTGCGTCGAGAGGCTCGACTGCAGATAAGGCGTGACCTGGCCGTTGAGCTCGTCGTAGTTGCCGATCGTCATGCGCTTGATCTCGGCGGTATCGACGACGAGCGGCGGCGGTTTCGGCTTCGGCGGGCTCGAACAGGCGGCCGCGGCGAGCGTCAGCGCGACGCCGGCGAGCGCGACGCGAGCGATCATAGTGATGCGTTTCCTTCCGCGGCCCCGTGCGCCGTACCGGGCTTGGGATCGTGAGAGTGGTCGAACTGCGCGACGATGAGGTAGAGCGCGGGGATGATCAAGAGGTTGAGGATCGTCGAGACGATCATCCCGCCGAAGACGGCGGTGCCGAGCGAGTGCCGGCTGGCGGCGCCCGCACCGCTCGCGATCACGAGCGGAAAGATCCCGAGGATGAACGCGAACGAGGTCATGAGGATCGGCCGCAGCCGCGTCTCCGCCGCTTCCGTGACGGCGTCGTAGGCGCTCTTGCCCTGCTCGCGCAGTTGGTTCGCGAACTCGACGATGAGGATCGCGTTCTTACTCGCGAGGCCGATGAGCAGCACGTATCCGACCTGCGCGTAGACGTCGGACGAGATGCCGCGCAGATCGAGGAAGATCAGCGCGCCGAGGATCGCGACGGGCGTCGAGAAGAGGATGATGAACGGCTCGGTGACGCTCTCGTACTGCGCGGCGAGCACGAAGAATACGAAGAGAAGGCCGAGCGCGAAGAGTAGCGCCGACGCCGAACCGCCCTGAATCTGCTCGAGCGAGATACCCGACCATTGATAGGCGGCGTTGTTCGGAAGGTTCTGCGAGAGCCGCTGCATCTCGCCGAGCGATTCGCCGCTGCCTTGGCCGGGCGGCGTCTGACCCGTGATCTCGATGTTGCGGAAGAGATTGTAGTGCGTGATGAGCGGCGGGCTCGTCACGATCTTCTCCGAGAGATACGCGGTGACGGGCGTCTGCACGCCCGCGGTCGAGCGCACGAAGATCTTCGAGAGATCGCCCATGGTGGAGCGATCTTCGTTTCGCGCCTGAATGTACACGTGATAGACGCGGTTGAGAAAGGTAAAGTCATTGATGTATTTCGAGCCGATTTCGGCTTGCAGCGCGTCGAAGATGTCGTTCACGTTGACGCCCGCGGCCTCGGCTTTCTCACGATCGACCGTGATGTCGTCGTGCGGCGCGGCGTTCGCGAAGACCGTGTTCGCGACGGTCACGTGGCCGGACGCGTTCGCCTGCGCGATCAGGCCCTGCGCCGTTTGATAGAGCGGTCCGTAATCGCCGTTGCTCGGATCCTCGAGTTCGTACTGGAAGCCGCCGACCGATCCGATGCCCTGTACGGCGGGCGGATTGAACGCGAGGATCTGCGCCGACGGGATCTTCGCGAATTGCGGCCGGATCGCGGCGAGGATCGCCGGAACCTGCTGGTTCGCCGCCGTCCGGTCGCCCCACGGCGCGAGCCGCGCGATGACGAAGCCGACGTTCGTGCCGTTGCCCGAGCCGCCGAGACCGCGTCCGCTGATGTTGAAGACGAGCGTGACGCCCGGCTGATGCCGGATGATCGCGTCGACCTTCGCGTTGATCGCCTCTTCCTGATTGAGCGAGATGCCCTCCGGCCCCTGAACCGTGATGTAGATCAGGCCCTGATCTTCGTCGGGCAGGAAGCCCGTCGGCGTATGCGTGTAGAGCAGGCCCGTCACGACGAGCGCGAGCGCGAAACATCCGAGCACGGCCCAGCGGAACGGCAAGATCTTCGAGAGCAGCCACGCGTATCCCGAGCGCGTCGCGTCGATCGCGCGGTTGATCTGCCGGAAGACCGGGCCCGTCTTCCTCTCTTCGCCTTCGACGGGCGCCTCGATGAGCAGGACGGAGAGCGCCGGCGTGAGCGTGATCGCGACGAAGAGCGAGATAGCGATCGAACACGCGATCGTCAGCGCGAACTGCTTGTACAACTCGCCCGTCACGCCCGGGAAGAAGCCGACCGGCACGAAGACGGCGAGCAGGACGAGCGAGGTCGCGACGACGGCGCCCGTGATCTCGCGCATCGCCTCGGTCGCGGCGCCCAGGCGATCTCCGTCGCGCCGCTGCTCCATGATGCGCGCGATGTTTTCGATGACGACGATCGCGTCGTCGACGACGAGACCCGTCGCGAGCGTCAAGCCGAAGAGCGTGAGCGTATTGATCGAGAAGCCGAGCGCCGCGATCAGACCGAACGTTCCGATCAGCGAGACGGGGATCGTGATCGCCGGGATCAGCGTGGTGCGCCAATCCTGCAAGAAGATGTAGATGACGATGACGACGAGCGCGATCGAGAAAAGTAGCGTGATGAGCACTTCTTTGATCGACTCGCGGACGAAGTCGGTCGTGTCGAAGTTGAGGCCCCAGTGGACGCCCGGCGGAAAGTGCTTCGAGAGCGCCGCCATCTCGGCGAGTACCGCCGCCGAAGTCTGCAGCGCGTTCGCGCCCGGAAGCTGCTGGATCCCGAGGCCGGCCGTCTGCACGCCGTTGCGCAGCGCGCGATTCGAATACGTCTCCGCGCCGAGTTCCGCGTGCCCGACGTCGCCGACGCGGACGAAGCCGCCGTTCGGCGTCGACTTGATGATGATGTTGTCGAACGTCTCCGGCTTCACGAGCTGGCCCTTGACCGTCACGCTGATGTAGTACGGCTGGTTGTCGGGCGTCGGTAATTGACCGAAGGCGCCCGCGGGGACCTGAACGTTCTGATCCGCGATCGCGGTCTCGACGTCGGCCGTCGTGACGTTGTTGTTCGCGAGCTTCTTCGGATCGAGCCAGATTCGCATCGCGTACGTGCGCTGGCCGAAGATCGTGATCGATCCGACGCCCGGGATCCGCTTGAGCGGATCGACCACCTGCAGCGACGCGTAATTCGAGAGGTAGACGATGTCGTATTTCGGATTGTCCGAGGTCAGCGAAACGCTCAAGAGCAGCGAGCCGAGCGTCTTCTGCACCGTGACGCCCTCGGTTTTGACGACCGACGGAATCTCGCCGTTCGCGGTCTGGATCGCGACCAAGACGTCGGTCGCCGCCTTATCGATATCGCGCGAGAGATCGAAGGTGGCGGTGATCGCGGACGTACCGTCGTCGCCGCTGACGGACGAGATGTAACGCAGCCCCTGCGAGCCGTTGATCGCTTCTTCGATCGGCGTCGTGACGGCCGATTCCACCTCCGCGGCGTTCGCGCCCGGATAGGTTGCGTTGACGACGATCGTCGGCGGTGCGATCTGCGGGAACTGCGAGACCGGCAGATTCGGGATCGCGACGATCCCGATCGTGAGGATAACGGCGGAAAGGACCGCGGCGAAAATCGGACGCGATAGGAAAAAGCTCGACATCGACGATTCGGCAGATACCCCATCTGCCGAAATCCGTTGCGCTTTCCGGGAAATCCCAAGCCGCTCCCAGGATACGTTCGCGTGGACGAATGGCGGAGCTGGGCGCGGCGGCTGCAGGCGATCGCGCAGACCGGGCTCGCGTACGCGCGGGACCCGTTCGATCGCGGCCGGTACGAAGAGATTCGCGAGATCGCGGCCCGGATCGCCGCGCTCGGCACCGGCGCTCCGCACGCGCTGATCGCCGCGTCGTTCGCGGCCGAAGACGGCTACGCGACGCCGAAAGTCGATACGCGCGTCGCGGCGTTCGACGAAGCCGGGCGCGTGCTGCTCGTGCGCGATGCGGGGGACGGCAACTGGACGCTTCCGGGCGGCTGGGCCGACGTCGACGCCTCGCCGGCCGAGAACGCGATCCGCGAGGTGCGCGAGGAGTCCGGCTTCGAGGTCGCCCTCGTCAAACTCGTCGCCGCGTTCGATCGCGAGCGCCATCCGCACGAACCGAAACGGCTCGCGCACATCTACAAGCTCTTCTTCCTCGGCGAGATCACGGGCGGCTCCGCGACGCCGAGCGTCGAGACGAGCGAGATCGGGTTCTTCGGCGAGCACGAGCTGCCGCCGCTCTCGCTCGAACGCCTCACGCCGGACGAGCTCGCGTGCGCCTTCGCGCATCATCGCGATCCGTCGCTCCCCACGCGATACGACTGATCGCACTCGCGTCTCGCGGCAGCCGCGTTCGCCGGCGACGCGTATTCGTGGAGTGCGCTGCTCGGCCGCTTCGAAAAGGGCGGCCGCCGTGTAGCGCGAGAAGCGTGCCGCTCTTGAGCAATTCGAAAGCAGATGCCGCCGGCGTGAACTCGCCGCCCGGACGCGGACCGCTCGCGTGGCCGATCGCGGCGCTATCGGCCGCGTGCTGCGCGCTCGCGGGGACGCCCGCATCGGCGGGCCCGCGGATCGGCGCGCCGGCGCCCGGCTTCACGCTCACGACGATCGACGGCCGTACCGTGCGGCTCGCGGACTATCGCGGACGGACGCTCGTCGTCAACGTATGGGCGTCGTGGTGTCCGCCGTGCATGAAGGAGATGCCGATCCTCGAGGCGATCCAGCGCAAGGCGGGCCACGGCCAGTTGCAGGTGATCGCGATCAACATCGAATCGACCGAGGTCTTTCATGC
>CAZZZK010000152.1:0-6440 GCA_964658555.1 Vulcanimicrobiota bacterium
CGATGGGGTATCCTATCGCCATGCTGACCACCATGCGTCCCTCCCTCGATCGCGAGATGCTCCGGCGGCGATACCTCGCCAACCGGGCACGGACGGCGGACCTCTTCGCGTTGCTCGAGCCCGAGGCGTACTACGAACGTCCGATCGACCTGCGCCATCCGATCGTGTTCTACGACGGACACATTCCGGCGTTCAGCTTGAACAAACTCGTACTGGAAGCGCTCGGCGGACGTTCGCTCGATCCCGAGCTGCAGCGCCTCTTCTACCGCGGGATCGACCCCGCGTCCCTTTCGGAGGCCGAACGTCAGAGCATCGCCGCGTGGCCGGATCGCGACCGCGTGCGCGCGTTCGCCGCGCGTTGCGACGCCGCCGTTCTCGATGCGTTCGCGACCGCCGATCTGACCGATGCCGACGCATCGCCGTTGCTCGCCGACGGCGAGGCGGCGATGACGATCCTCGAGCACGAGGAGCTGCATCACGAGACGCTGATGTACATGCTCTATCGCCTGCCGTACGCACGCAAGCGCGCCCCCGCGGTCGCGCCGTCGTACGCCGAATCGGCGCCCGCGGCGACGGGCCGCGTACGCATCGCGGCCGGCGTCGCGACGCTCGGGACGGAGGTTCCGTCCGACGGCCCGTTCGCGTGGGATAACGAACGCGGCCGTCACGAGGTGGACGTGCGCGCTTTCGAGATCGACGTCAATAACGTCACGAACGGCGAGTGGCTCGCGTACGTGCGCGCCGGCGGTCCGGTTCCGTCGTTCTGGCAGGAACGCGACGGCGCGTACACGCTGCTCGCGATGTTCGACGAGATTCCGCTACCCCTGACGTGGCCCGTGTACGTCACGCAATCGCAGGCCGCCGCGTACGCCGCGTGGCGCGGGGGCCGGCTTCCGACGGAGGCCGAGTATCACCGCGCCGCGTTCGGCACGCCGGACGGACGCGAGCGCCGCTTCCCCTGGGGCGACGCGGATCCCGAGCTCGAGCACGGCAACTTCGATTTCCGGCGCTTCGATCCGCAGTCCGTCGGTACGTCGCCCGCCGGCGCGAGCGCCTGGGGCGTGCACGACCTCGTCGGCAACGGCTGGGAGTGGACGTCGACGCCGTTCGGTCCGTTCGGCGGCTTCTCGCCGATGCCGACGTATCCCGAATACTCGGCGGACTTCTTCGACGGCGAGCACTTCGTCGTGAAGGGCGCCTCCCCGGTGACCAACCGCCGCCATATCCGTCGCGGCCTCCGGAACTGGTACCGGGGCGACTATCCCTACGTGTTCGCGACGTTCCGCGTCGTTACGTAACGGCGGCTACGACTTCTCGAGCGCCGACGGCTTGTGAGCCGCTTCGGCGCCCGTCTTGTCGCTCTTGACGAGATATTGCGGATCGTCTTTCGATGCCGAGACGTGATGGCTCTTGATCGTCGTGTCGCTCGTGAGCTTCTTCTCGACGGTCCCTTCGACGGTGCCGTTCGAAGAAGACCACTCGACCTTGTCGCCCTTTTTGAAATCGCTCATGGGACGGTCGTACCCACGCCGGCGTCTACGGCTCGAGCGTCGTCGGCTCGGTCGGCCCCGGGCGCTGGCCGGGGACGACGACCGCTTCGCCGTCGGCGTCGGAGCCGAGATCGTCGCCCTCCGACGGATCGCCGAGCTCCGGATCGGAATCGATATCGCTCGTTTCGAGCGGGCGTGCGCCGTGTTCGGCGGTCGGATCGTTACGTTCGAACATGAGGCCCTCTTGCCCCGAAGCCGGTCGCACGAACGGGGCGAGCGGCGTGGAGCGCGGACGGCCGGCGGGCGAGATCAGGCGGTCATGCGGACGCGCAGCTCGCGATCGAGCGCGGCCAAGAATTGTTCGGTCGTTAACCATGGGTGATCGGGCCCGATGAGGATCGCGAGATCCTTGGTCATCTCGCCGCGTTCGACCGTCTCGACGCATACGGCCTCGAGCCGCTCGGCGAACGCGACGACCTCCGGCGTGTCGTCGAGGCGGCCGCGGTGCGCGAGCCCGCGCGTCCATGCGAAGATCGAGGCGATCGGATTGGTCGAGGTCGGCTTGCCCTGCTGATGCAACCGGTAGTGCCGCGTGACCGTGCCGTGCGCGGCCTCCGCTTCGATCGCCGAACCGTCCGGCGTGGTGAGGACGGACGTCATCAAGCCGAGCGATCCGAACCCCTGCGCGAGCGTGTCGGACTGGACGTCGCCGTCGTAGTTCTTACACGCCCAGACGTACTTCCCGGACCATTTGAGCGCGCTCGCGACCATATCGTCGATGAGCCGATGTTCGTACGTGAGTCCGAGCTTCGCGAAGCGTTCTTCGAACTCGCTCGCGAAGATCGCGGCGAAGATCTGCATGAAGCGGCCGTCGTACGTTTTGAGAATCGTGTTCTTCGTCGAGAGATAGACCGGCCACTCGCGTTTGAGTCCGAAGTTGAAACAGGCCCGCGCGAAGCCGCGAATCGACTCGTCGAGATTGTACATCGACATCGCGACGCCGGGCTTCTCGAACGTGTAGACGTCCCGTTCGATCGCGGTACCGCCGTCCGCCGGCGTGAAGACGAGCTTGAGCGTGCCGGCGCCCGGGATCGCGAGTTCGGTCGCGCGGTACTGATCGCCGAAGGCGTGCCGGCCGATGACGACGGGGTCGGTCCAGCCCGGCACGAGCCGCGGGACGTTGCGGCAGATGATCGGTTCGCGAAAGACCGTGCCGTCGAGTTCGTTGCGCAGCGTGCCGTTGGGAGAGCGCCACATCTGCTTGAGCCCGAACTCCGCGACTCGCGCTTCGTCGGGCGTGATCGTCGCGCACTTCACGCCGACGCCGTGACGCTTGATCGCGTAGGCCGCCTCGAGCGTGACGCGGTCGTCCGTCGCGTCGCGGTGTTCGATGCCGAGATCGTAGTAATCGAGGTCGATAGCGAGATAGGGCAAGATGAGCCGCTCGCGGATCATGTGCCAGATGATGCGCGTCATCTCGTCACCGTCGAGTTCGGCGATCGGGCGGGCGACGCGAATCTTTTCCACGCGACGTGGCTACGCCACGGGGGTTCCGAATCATGCGTCTAAGGGACGCACGGATGGCATCGGCTCGGCGAATCGCGACGCTTCTTCCGAGCGCGACGGAGATCGTCTACGCGCTCGGGCTCGGCGAACGCGTCGTCGGCGTGACGCACGAGTGCGACTTTCCGGCCGAGGCCCGTACGAAGCCCGTCCTGACGACGAGTACGATTCCGGCCGCCGGCTCCGCGACCGAGATCGATCGTCACGTGCGCGCGAGCGTCCACGCGGGTTCGAGTCTCTACGCGCTCGATGCGGAGCGCCTCGCCGCGCTCGCGCCCGATCTCATCGTCACGCAGGAACTCTGCGAGGTCTGCGCCGTGTCGTACGAGAGCGTCGCGCGCGCCGCCAAGCGCGTGCGCGGCGATCCGCGCGTGATCTCGCTCGAACCGTTCTCCCTCGAAGACGTCTTCGCGAACGTCGAGACGATCGGCGCGCTCGCCGGGGCCGCCGACGCGGCGACCGCGCTCGTCGCATCGCTGCGCGAACGGCTCGCATCGCTCGAGCGGTACGTCGCCGGCCGAGCGATGCGCGCGCCGTCGGTCCTCGTGCTCGAGTGGACCGAGCCGGCGATGAGCGGCGGCCACTGGACGCCCGGTCTCGTCGAAGCGGCCGGCGGCCGCGCCGTGCTGGGTGCCGCCGGTGCGAGATCGACGGTGCTCGAGTGGCCCGCGATCGTCGCCGCAGATCCCGACGTCGTCATCGTCGCGCCGTGCGGTTTCGACCTCGCCGCGGCCCTTCGCGCGGCGGACGATCTGCGCCGCAGCGAGCCTCGCTGGCGCGACCTGCGCGCGGTCCGCACGGGGCGGGCCTACGCGATGGACGGCAACGCGTACGTCAATCGGCCCGGGCCGCGCCTCGTCGATACGGCGGAGATCTTCGCGTCGATCGTGCACGGCGAGCCGTACGGCGCCGCGGCGAACGATGCGGGGGCCTTCGCGCCGCTGCCGAGCGGCGGAGCGTAGCGCTACTCGACGGCGACTCGCGGGTCGATCGTGTGGAAATCGGGATTCGCCGCGACGAAACGTTCGAACGACTCCGCGACCGACCGGCGCGCGGACGCAGCGTCCTGCCACCCCTGCGTCGTCGTCTGCTTGCCTTCGAGGGTCTTGTAGGTCTCGAAGAAATGCGAGATGGTGCGGAGCGTGTGCGGAAAGATCTGCGCCTGCGTGTGGATGCCCTTATACGCGGGCTCGCCGACGGGGACCGCGAGTACCTTATCGTCGGGGACGCCGTCGTCGATCATCTTGAGCAGACCGATCGGTCGCGCGACGACGAGGCAGCCCGGAAACGTCGGCTGCTCGACGAGGATCAGGACGTCGAGCGGATCGTTATCCTCCGCGAGCGTCTGCGGTACGAACCCGTAGTCGCCCGGATAGTAGATCGCGGAGTGAAGGGCGCGATCGAGACGAAAGATGTTTAGATCTTTATCGTATTCGTATTTATTACGCGAGCCCTGCGGGATCTCGACGACGACGTTGATCTCTTCGGGGAAACCCGACCCGACCGGCAAGTACAGGTAGTTCGTATTTTTGTCGGACACGAAACGGCGTTTTTCCCATCGACGACGGGACCGCCTGCCGCGGCTTTCGACCGGCGCCGCCCGAAAAAAAAGACCCGGCTCGAGGAGTCGGGTCCGTAATAATAAACCGCCGATCAGGCCTCGATGAACGGCTTCCCCTGATGGGCGACGAGCAGATCGTGCATGTCGGTCGCGTGCTCTTCTTCGACCGCGAGGATCCCCTCGATCATGACGCGCGTCGTGGGATCGTTATCCGCGAAATACCGCACGAGCTCGCGGTAGTGCTCGACCGCGATCCGCTCGGCGATCAGATTCTCCTTGATCATATCGACGAGCTTATCCGCTTCGCCGTATTCGGACGCCGAGCGCGTCTGCAATCCTTCAGGGCTGAAGTTCGGCTTCCCGCCGAGCTGATCGATCCGCTCGGCGACGGACATCATGTGCTGCTGCTCTTCCGTCGCGTGCTCGGCGAATTCGGCGGCGACGGCTTCGCTGTCGATCCCTTGAGCGGCGATCGAGTGCATCGTATACCGCAAGACGCAGACGATCTCGGTCGCGAGGACCGTCTGGAGGATCTCGATCGTCTTCTCGACGTCGCCGCCGTAGCTCGGCGTCAGCGCTCCCTCGTCGATATGCTCGCGTGCGCGCTTGCGCAACTCCTGAACGTCGGAGAGGAACGGCGTCTGCGACGCTTTCTCGGGGCTCGCGGTCTTCGCGTTAGGCGATGCGGTCGTGCTCATGGAGATGAAGTACCCTCACGCCCCGCCTCTCTCACGCGCGACGCCGGAACCGCGATGTATCCGGCGGCGAGATCGCCGTAGATGCGCGTCGCCGGGAGCCGCGTCCCGCGATGCCAGAGATACGACGCGACGTAGGCACAGGTGATACCGTCGAGCAGGTCGTCGAACCGCTTGTACCCGCGCTGCGTCGCCCGCGCCGGAAAGCCGTGCGGCAGGCGCAACGGCGGCTCGGCAGCTTCGAGCGAGCCGAGTGCGGCGCGATAGCGCTCCCATTCGGCGAGCACGTCCGCCCACGGTCGCGCCTTTTTCTTATATTTGAAGATCGTCGGCAACGCGAACAGCGCGACGAGCGCGGGATGCGGGAAGACCTCGAAGGCGAAGCGGCCGGACGCGAACGCGGGCATCGCGAGATCTTCGGTCACGCCGTCCGCGGCCAGTCCGTCCAAGAGCCGGCGTGCCCGGCCGCCGTCGGGAAACCGGCCGAGGTTCGCGGGATGCGGCGCGGCGTGCGCGGAGCGGAAGTCGGCGGCGAGTTCCCGCTCGCACGGCCGGACACCCGAAGCGTTGCGCACGATCGTCGGCATGTCGATCCCGATGACCGTCGTCGCGGCGAGCCGATCGCGGACCCACGCGAGCAGCGCGCCGTCGTCGAGAACGTCGACGGTCGCTTCCACCACGCTGCCGTCGCCGTCGACCACGGCGAGCCCCGACGGGTTCTTCGCCGACCAGGCGAGATCGAGCCCGATGAACCGCACCTCCGAAGAGCTCATGCTCGTAGCCTTCGCGTTCGTGCCGCCGCGCGCCGGTCGGCGCGCGGGAGGGCGTTCCCGCGGACGCACCGTAGGGTGCGCCGTGCCGAAGAGCCGCGAGTACGTCGTGTTCCGCGGCCCGGCCGACGACTCGTCAGCCGCGTTCGGCACCAAGCTGCACCAGTACCGCTTCGCCGGCCACACCCTGGTCGGTCCCTCGTCGACCCCGACGCTGCCAGCAGCGATCGGCAAGCTCGTGTCCGGCGTCTCGGTCGACAACGGCCGGTCGCTCACCCGTCCGTCCTCGATCAGCGCGGGCACCCGCCCCACGGCCAAGGTCAAGACCTCGAGCACATCAGCGAAGGCGGCCAGCGCCAAG
>CAZZZK010000153.1:0-6436 GCA_964658555.1 Vulcanimicrobiota bacterium
GCGCGAATGTGAGTCGCCTCCGCGGCCGTTCTCGCGCGGGCGATCGCGCGGTCGTAGGTCGGGATCGGGACCGAGTTGATCGCGTTGTTCGTGAAGACGGGCGCGTCGTCGATCGGCTGCACGTTGAGATTCGCATCGAGGCCCATCGCGTTCATGAAGGCCGCCTCGGCCGAGAGTTCGCTGCCCTGCGCACGAACGACCGCGAGCCGTGCCTGCGCGAGCGGGAGCAGCACGGTCGCGATATCGGCGCGCGCGGTGGTGCCGGCCGCAACTTGCGCGCGAACGAGATCGACCTGGACCTGATCCTCGCGCACGATCTCCTGATCGACCTGCGTCGTCCGCTGTGCCGAGAGATACGCGTAATACGCCTGCGCGACGTTGTTCGCGACGGTCTGCAGATCGCGGCGATACGTGTCCGCGGTCGCGACCTCCGTGCGCCGCGCGGCGTTGACGGCCGCGGCGATCCGGCCGCCGTCGTAGATCAGCTGCGAGATCGCGAGCCCGTTGGAATTCGAGGTGAAGATCGTCTGCTGGTTCGTCGCGACGCCCGTCGAGACGACGCTCGTCGTAGAGCCGCCGGGCTGGATGTGATCGAGGTTGAGGTCGCTCGTCACGGAGACGGACGGTAAGAGCCCCGCCCGCTGCAACCGAACGGCGGCCTCCTGCACCTGCACGTCGCCGCGTGCGAGCAAGAGCGTGGGCGAGCGCGCGAAACCGATCGCGATCGCCTGTTCGAGCGTGATCTGCGGCGGGAGGTCGACCGGCGTGACGCCGACGCCGACCCCGGGCACGGGCGTGCCGTACGCCGGATACTGCAGGTTTCCGGGCGGCTGCAGCGGCCCGATCGTCGCGAGCGGGAACGGCGTCGGCTGGCCGCGGTTCAAACGCTTTCCGCGATTCGGGATCGGGCTGACGCCGACCGGCACCTGGATCGTGGCGGGCGCCGCCGTCGCCTGCTGCGCGACCGTGACGTCGCTGCGCGCCGTGTCGACCGCTCCGAGCTCGATCGAGAGCGCGAGCGCCGAGATACCGGCACCGAGCCGGACGTTACGATGGATGGCCATTAACAGAGAGATCCTCGTGTGATCGACGCACGCGCGTTCACGGCTTGTTTACGGCGACGGCGCTGCCGTCTTGCAGCGCGTCCGGCCGGGTGATGATAACGGGCGTTCCTGGGACGATACCGCGTCCGGATATCTCGCTGAGCGTGTCGGTCTGGAGCCCGACCGTGACCGGAACGAACTTCGCGCGGCCGCCTTCGACGGTGTAGACGCCCGTCGACTCGTTACTCGTGAAGACGGCGGTTCGCGGCACGACGATCGCATCCCGATGGGAGGCTTGGATCACGGAGAGCGTGACGAGCATCCCGCCGCGCAGGACCTCGCCCAGGTTCGGTTGCCGGATTCGCGCGCGATAGGAGAGCGTCCCCGTCGTCGGCGTCGGATTGACGTCGAGGATCGTCCCGGTGAAGGTCTTATTCGGGACGCTCGGCGAGGTAAACGTCGCGGCGACCCCCGGCCGCACGTAGGCGAGATCTTCGTCGGGGACGTTCGCGTTGACGTAGACCGTCGAGAGCTGCGAGACGCGCGCGATCGCCTGGTTCGGCCCCGCGAAGGCACCCGGATCGAGCAGCCGCTGGGTCACGACGCCGTCGAACGGCGCGTAGATCGCGGACTGCGCGATCTGGGTCCGGATCAGCGTGACGTTCGCCTGCGCCTGCGAGAGTGCGGCGCGGTTGCCCGCGATCGTGGCTTGATCGACGCGCGTCTGGCCGCGATTGAGCTGGGCGGTCTGCAGCGCGGATTGCGACGCCGGCAGCGACTGACGCGCGTTCTGGACTTCTTGCTGGGCCGCGATGTAACTCGCGTGCGCCTGTTCGAGCGAGGTGCGCGAAACGTAGCCCTGGTTCGCGAGCGCGAGGTCGCTCTTGTAGACGAGTTCCGCGTTGCGCAGGGCGGCGTCCGCCGTCGTGATCCGATTCTGCGATTGCTGCAACGCCTGGCTCGCCTGCGACGCGGACGACGAATACTGCTGCGACGAGATCGGTGCGAGATACGACGAACTGTCGAGCTTCGCGCGCGCCTGCTCGACGTTCGCGATGCCGGCCGTGAGCTGCGCTTCGAGCTGCGAGGTGTCGAGCTTCGCGAGCAGCTGCCCGCGGGTGACGCGATCGCCCTCGTTGACGAGCACTTCGGCGACGGTGCCCGACTCGGGCGTGCTGAGCGTCGACTCCTGCAGCGGCGTGATCTGCCCGTCGAGCCGGACGCTCGTCGAGATATCGTGCCGGTCGACCCGGCTCGTCTCGACCGCGAGCGGCGGCGGTCCGGCCGGGGGTTTCTTCGATCCGCCGCAGCCGGCCAGCCCCACGAGCGCGCCGAAAAGCGCCACGTTGCGAAGCTTCATGAGTTCCCTTCCAAATTCCAGGCGAGTGGACGCGACGAAACGGCTCCCTCGGAAACGCGTGCGACGGTCCTTCTACGACGCATCGCATCAAAATGATTCACGACGCGGGAGGGTCGCGGCGAGAAGCAAACCTACGCCGCATGGTCGCCAAGCTCGAGATCGGACGGATGTATCGGAGCCAGACCCGCGTCGAAGAGTGGATGACGGCCGAAAAGGCCGGAAACAAAGGCGTCGACGTCATTTCGACGCCGATGCTGCTGCAGCTCATAGAGGAAGCGGCGGTCCACTGTCTGGCTCCGATCCTGGCCGAAGGCGAGGTCTCGCTCGGGTCGAGCGTCGAGCTCTCGCACCTCGCACCGACGCCCGTCGGATTGATACTCCGCACCGAAGTCGAAGTGATCGGGATCGACGGCCGGCGCGTGAATTTCGCGGTGGCCGCCTTCGACGAACGCGAGAAGGTCGCCGAGGGGACGCACGAGCGCTACATCATCGAGCTGGCGAAATTCCTCGCGAGCTTGGAAGATAAGCTGAACTGACTCGCGGCGCGCGCCGCGTTGTAGCCGCTCAGCGTCGCGCCCACGGTGCTCTGGCCGGGAAACGCCGTGTCGCCGCAGAGGAACAGCCCCGCGATCCCCGTCGCGTGCCCGAACGCTCCGAGCGTCGCACGAAACGGCGTCTGGGGCAGGCCGCCGACGAGCCCTCGCGCGCGGCCCGTGTACCGTTCGAACGTGTGCGGATCGGCAGCCTCGACGATCTCGGCGCGTTCGGAGGCGCCCGGGACGATCCGCTCGAGCGCCGCGAGGAGACGGCCCGTGAAATCGCGCCGCAGGTCGCCGAGGACGCCGTCGCGGTACGCGCGCTCCCAGCGCGCGACGTCGGTGTGCGTCGAGAGCGTCACCGCACGGCCGCCGCCGCGCGCGCGGCGCACCGCGCCTTCGTCGGAGAAGGACGCGAAAACGGTCGCGCCCTCGCCGAGCGGCTCGCCGTAGCGGGCGACGAACTGGTGGTGCGCGGGGAGCTCCGGCGGGACGACGCCGGCAGGGAGACCGCAGTAGACGGCGAAGGCCCCCCACCGCTGCGGAAGCGCCGCGAGCCGCGGTCGCAGCCGGCGTTCGAGCGGCGGACAGAGCCGGGCGACGGCGTCGATCGGCAACGCCGCGACGACGCGCCGCGCGCGGACGATCTCGCCGCCCTCGAGGCGGATGCCCGTCACCGCGCGGTTCGCGTCCGTTTCGATCTCGGCCGCCGAAGCGCGATAACGGACCTCGCCGCCCGCGGCCCGCAGCGCTCGCGCGAGCGTCTCCGCGATCGTCGAGACGCCGTCCGCGAGGTGGTACGTGCCCTCGCGCGCGAGATCGAGCGCCGTGCTGCCGTAGGCGAGATCCGCCTCGCGCGCCCCCGTCTGCGCCGTGATGAGCAGCTGCGCGTCGACGAAGGCCCGCAGCCGGTCGCCCGCGTCGCGCGGCATGATCGACGCGACGGTCTTGCCGAGCGTCGCGGCGAGGGGGAGGTCGCGCGGCCGCAGCGCTCCCGCGAACGCGCCGATCCCGACCGTATCGAACGGCACGTCCGGGAATCGGCTCGAGAGATCCCACGCGCGCTCGGCGATCCGCTCCTGCGCTCGCCAGAACGCCTCCGCCTGCGGACCGAACGCGCGCAGGCGTTCGGCCTGCCACCGCTCGTCGCCGTAGCGGACGACGGTCGTATCCGGGAGATGGATCACCATCGCGGGCTCGACCGCGACGGATGAAACTTCGATGCCGAGCCGGGCGTTCAACAGGCGGTGCACGCCTCGTCTGCCGAAACCGCCGACGAGAGTCGCACCCACGTCGAACCGGTAGCCGCCGCGTTGGTAGAACGATGCGCACCCGCCGACGACGTTGTGACGTTCCAGGAGGAGCACCCGCATGTCGCGTTTCGCGAGAACCGCTGCTGCCGTCAAGCCGGATATTCCGGCGCCGATGACTACCGCATCGTACTGCCGCGCCGTGTGTAACACGGGACATTAGAATCCCATCTGTTCCGTTTTGGTTCAAATGGGAACGGGTAGACGCAAACCTGAGTTACCGGGTTAAGCCCCTCTACACTCGTAAAACTTGATCTCTAGGAGGCATTAGTGAAACGACTCGTTTCGCATACCTTTGCCATGGCGGCAGCGGTAGCGTTCGGGATCGTGGGCTTTGCAACGTCGGCGTTCGCGCCGGCCGTCGCACAAGCGCCGGCGCCGGACTTTGGAAGTCCGCCGTCCGGTGAAATCCCGATCCTTTATAATGACCAGCACGTTTATTCGAAACCGGATGTTCTGAAAAAGGGCCGCGTCCTGGCCGCTTTGGTACGCGGGAATACGGTCCTTGTTCCGTTGCGTTCGATGTTCGAGCAAATGGGTGCCACGGTCTCGTACAACCCGGGCAAGAAGACGGTCGACGTCTCGAAGCCCGGCGCCGACGTCCAGGTGACGGTCGGTAAGCCCGAAGTCGTCATCAACGGCGAAACCCGTCCCCTCGACGTTCCGCCGATGATCTATCGCGGCTCGGTCCTCGTTCCGCTCCGCGTCCTCTCCGAGGGCATGGGCGCGTACGTTCTCTGGGTTCCGGAGAAGCGCGTCGTCGTCGTGCGCTATCTGAGCGCGCCGCCGTCCACGCCGCCGCCGGCACCTTCGGTCGCCCCGACGCTCGCGCCGCCGGCTCCGCCGCCGGTTACGCCGTCGCCGACTCCGGAGAAGACCCCCGGCTTCCAGGCCTTCATCGCGGCCGACGCGATGTTCGATCCCAAGGTGTACAACGAGTTCAGCCCCGGCAATACCGGCGGCGTCTCCGAAGCCGGCCGCGTCGGTGCGACCTTCAGCTTCGGCGATCTCGGCTTCATGGCTGAAGGCGACTTCCGCCAGTATCGCTACCCGCATCGTTCGAGCACCAACGCCGGCTTCGTCAACTGCGCAGGCAGCGGCGATTCGGGCTGCGTGACGACGGTCGGGCCGGCGGTCGGTTCCTCGTACGTGCCGTCGTTCGACGCTCGCGATACGGAGATCGACGGACGCTTCGGTATCGGCATCGCCAATCCGAAGATCTTCCTCGCGGCGAGCTATCTCCAGCGCTACGGCAACTACGGCTATCCGCGCCTCAACGGCGTCGGCGGCGGTGTGGAAAAGCTCGTGAACTACAATCAGCCGATCGACATCTACGGCAGCGTCTACTACTACCCGACGATCAGCGGTAATTACACCGACGTCTTCGGGTTCGGGCAGAAACTGCAGTACCGCCTCCTCCACTATCAGGCGGGTCTGTCGATCAACGTTCCCAAGAGCCCCCTCTTCCTCGACCTCGGCTACCTCGGTGACCGCGGCACGGCGAAGCAGAACGCCCCGAGCGACTTCTCGGAAAACTCGTTTTACGGCGGTATCGGCTTCCACTTCTAAGTGGTTCCGAGCCTGACGGAAGGCAACGAAAAGGCCTCGCGCTCATGCGCGAGGTCTTTTTCGTTTACGTCCGCGATCGAACGATACGGCACCGAACGATCGGACGTGCGCGAGTCGGTCGTCGCACGATCGTGCAGGTACGCTCGGCCAGCGGGGCTCGACGAGGACCGGCGACGCGACGGCGTCTCGAACGCCGGCGACGCGGACCGCGACTCGTCGATGCGCGGAAAGCGCACGACCGGCATCTGCCGGCGTGCCCGCGGTAGCGCGGGCCGGTTACCGGGCCGCGCTACCCGGCATGCGCGCGCGTCCTACGACGTCCGCACCCGGCTGCGACGGACGCGCTCGGCTAAACGGCGATTCCCGCGGCATTCGCGGACGCGAAATAGCGCCGCGATGTGCGGCATCGTATGCGGCGCTGCATCGGACGGCGATCGTCGGCATGCCGCCGCCACCGGACGCACCGGTTCGATACGGAGATTCGCTCGACAGCCGCCGTCGCGCGCGGCCGCACGTCGCGTAGCGTCACGAGCCGCGAACGTCGCGTAGCGGCGAGCGGCCGTCATCGTGCTGCCGGGAGCCGGGAGGCCGAGCTCGGCGGCGGCGGTGATGAAATCC
>CAZZZK010000154.1:0-6433 GCA_964658555.1 Vulcanimicrobiota bacterium
TGGACGTCCTCTGCTTCGCGAGCGGGATGACAATTCTCGGCATTGCTGGCCTTGTGCAGCACATAGCCAAGATCCGTCGCAACAGGACTGAAACCTGAGATTACGCCGACCAGCGCCCCTCCACCTTTCAGCTCAATCCCTCGACAAGACCGCCCGCCCCGAGCCGGATTCGCTCGGCGGCCGGCACGCGCGCGATCTCCGCTCATGGAGATCTCGCGCGCTCCGAAGGCGAGCCGGGCGGCGACCGCGCGCCGTGCCGTCGTCGAGGTGCTCGTCAACCTCGCGGCGCCGTACGCGATCTACGCGTACGCCGACAAGCCCTTCGGCGACGTCCGGGCGCTCCTCGCGTCGTCCGCACCGCCGCTGTGCTGGAGCATCGCCGGATTCGTGCGCAACCGGCGCGTCGACGCCGTCTCGCTGCTCGTCCTCGTCGGGATCGTGCTCTCGCTGCTCGCCTTCGTCGGCGGCGGTTCCGTCAAGGTTCTGCAGTTGCGCGAGAACCTCGTGACCGGTCTGATCGGTCTCGTCTTCCTCGGTTCCGTGCTGGTCCGCAAGCCGCTCATGTATCAGCTCGCGCGCGCGAGCATGGCGCGGCAGTCGCCCGAGAAACTTCGCGAGTTCGAATCGCTGCGCGACCGCGAGGGGTTCCGCCGGGCGATGCGGTTCATGACGATCGTCTGGGGCGTCGGGCTGCTCGCGCAGACCGCGGTCGCGTGCGCGCTCGTCTTCACGCTCTCGATCCGTCGATATCTCGTCGCCGGCCCGATCGTCGGATACGCCGGATTCGGAGCGCTCGTCCTCTGGAACGTCTGGTACGTCCGGCGGCAGCGTGCGAAACACGAGGACGCGTAGGCGCGACGCGCGCGGACGGACGCGTCGCGCGTCACCGCACGAGCGGTTCGCGGACCCCGTTCACCAAAAAATCGAGCACCGCCATCCGGACGTAGACGCCGTACGAGACCTGCTGCGCGTAGCGCCAGCCGCGATAGGCGAAGACGTCCTCCGTCAGTTCGACGCCGCGATTGTACGGGCCCGGATGCATGACGATCGCGTTCGGCGCGAGCATGTCGATCCGGCGCTGATCGAGCCGGTAGTTGCGGGCGTAATCTTCGAGCGAGGGCAGCACGCCCGTCGCGATACGTTCGCGCTGGATGCGCAGGAGCATCAGCGCGTCGACCTTCGGGAGGATCGCGTCGAAGTCGCGCGCGATGCGGACGCCGTCGCGCGCCATCGCATCCGGTAAGAGCGTCTGCGGGCCGACGAGCGTCACCTCGGCGCCGAGCGCGCGCAGCCCGATGACGTTCGAACGCGCGACGCGGCTGTGGAGGATATCGCCGACGAGCGCGACGCGCAGCCCCTCGATGCGTCCGAACTCGAATTGCAGCGTGAGCAGATCGAGCAGCGCTTGGGTCGGGTGGGCGTGGCGGCCGTCGCCCGCATTGATCACGTGGCCGTCGAACGCGTCGGCGAGACGATACGGAAATCCCGATTCCGGATGCCGCGTCACGATGACGCGCACGCCCATCGCCGCGAGCGTGATCGCCGTATCCGCGATCGTCTCGCCCTTGCCGAGGCTCGACGAGCCCGGCGGCAGCGCGACGATATCCGCGCCGACGCGCTGCTCCGCGATCGCGAACGACGTGAACGTCCGCGTGCTCGCTTCGAAGAAGAGATTGACGACGCATACGTCGCGCAACAGATCGCGCGCACCGTCGCCCTGCGCGTGAAAACTCTTCGCGCGTTCCAGGAGCGCTTCGATCTCGCCGCGCCCGAGATCGTCGAGATCGAGCAGGCTACGAGCGGGCATCGTCCCCGCGGATCGATACGCGATCGTCGTCGGCGTACGTCTTCGAAAGCCGCACGTCGATGAACTCGCGCCGGCTCGTCGGGATCGCGCGGCCCACGTAATCGCCCTGCACCGGGAGTTCGCGATTGCCGCGATCGACCAGAACGGCGAGGCGGATCGCGCGCGGGCGCCCGAGATCGGTCACGGCATCGAGTGCGGAACGAACGGTGCGCCCGGTGAAGAGCACGTCGTCGACGACGATGACGATCTTGCCGCCGAGATCTTCGTAAATCTCCGATTCCGGCAACGTCCGCGAGAGATCGTCGTCGCGATAGAGATTGATGTTGAGGAAGCCGAGCCCCGGCCGCACGCCGCCGATCTCTTCGATCTTCTCGGCGATCCGGCGCGCGAGCTGTTCGCCGCCGCGGCGGATCCCGATCAGCACGACGCCGTCCTGCGCGTCGTCCGGCTCGAGGATCTGATGCGCGAGTCGCGCGATGATCCGATCGATCTCCCGACCCGACATCAACGTTCGCTCGCGGGCCGTTTCGAGCGCGCTGCTCACGGTTGCCGTCTCATGACGCGGTGCGTTTCGCGATACGGCGTCGAGACCTTGCTTTCGGACGTACCGCGGTCGCGGTTCGGACGCCGCCGGGACGGTGCGCGCGTACGCTCCGCATATCACCACGGCACGTCTCGAAAGGGCGTCATACGATGAACACCGATCCGTCACTCAGCCGCATCGCCGCGATCGCCGGAACCGCGCTCGGGATCGCACTCGCGACGGCACTCCCCGCGCACGCGCTCACGCTCGACGGAGATCGTCCGGCATGTACGGCGCGCTCGACCCCCGCGGCGATTCGCGGCGAGGCGTTCGCCGATCGGCCGGACCTGGCGAAGATCCTCGGCATCTCGGGAACGGCGGACGTTCGCGTTGACCTCGATCCGAGCGGCAACGTCGCCGCTACCTCGCTCGCGCGCTCGAGCGGCTTCGAGATCCTCGATCGCGAGGCGCTCGCCGAGGCGCGCGACTATCGCTACGTCGCGGAAACGCAGAACTGTTCGAGCGTCGGCGGGTCGTACGTCGTCGAGGTCGACTTCGCGAAAGAATGAGCGGCTCGCGTTCTCGCGACGTCGGACGACGCGCCGGGCGCGCTACGCGTCCGCCTCGAGCGGCGCGAGCTGGCGGGCGACGAGCGCGCGTTCGGCTTCGTACGCCGCGAGCTTCGCGCGTTCTCCCGCGACGACGTCCGGCGATGCTTTGGCGACGAACTTTTCGTTGCCGAGCTTGCGCTCGAGCCGCTCGACCTCGTTCGACAAGCGAAGCGCCTCCTTGCGATATCGTTCGCGCAGGAGCGCCGCGGGCGCGCGTACCGTCACGGCGAGCAACGGGTCCGGCGCCTGCGCGTCCGCGTGCGAAGCGGGCGCCGCGGTGCCGGCCGGTTGCGCGCCCTCGACGATCGTCGCGTGCGCGTGCAGCGCGAGCAGCGTCCGCGCGTCCGCGTCGAGCGCGAACGGAACGTCGATCGTCAGACGTTCGCGCGGCGCGAGGCCGAGCTCGGACCGCATCTCGCGCGCCTTCCCGACGATGCCGCGCAGCGTCTCGTAGCGTGCGGCCGCCGCGGCGTCCGGAACGATCTCTTCGGGATCGGGCCAGCTCGCCGTGACGATCGTCTGCCCGTCGTGCGGCAGGGCGAGCCAGATCTCTTCGGAGACGAAGGGCGCGAACGGGTGGAGCAGACGCGCGATCGCGCCGAGGACGTACGCGAGCACGGCGGCCCGCGACGGCGTCTGCGCTTTCGTCGCCTCGATGTACCAATCGCAGTATTCGTACCACGCGAAATCGAGCAGCGTCTCGGCCGCGAGGCCGAACTCGAAATCGTCGATCGCGCGGGTCACGCGTTCGATCGTCGTTCGCAGTCGCGCGAGAATCCATCGGTCGGCGAGCGAGAGCCGCGCGCTCGCCGGCAGCGAGCCCGCGCGCGGCAGCCCTTCGGGCAGACTGCGCGCGTAGCGCAGCGCGTTCCACAACTTATTGTTGAAGTCGCGCGACTTCTCGACGGTCCGTTCGTCGAAGCGCAGCTCCTGCGATTCGAGCCGCATCTGCCGCACGATGCCGAAGCGCGTCGCGTCCGCGCCGTATCGCGCGATCAGATCGAGCGGATCGATCACGTTCCCGAGGCTCTTGCTCATCTTCCGTCCCTGGAGATCGAAGACCAGCGGCGCGACGAAGACGGTGCGGAACGGCACGTCGCCCGCGAACTTCAACCCGAGCATCATCATCCGCGCGACCCACAGGAAGATGATCTCGCGACCGGTGACGAGGACGCTATTGGGATACCAGTGTTCGAGTTCGGGCGTACGTTCGGGCCAGCCGAGGATCGAGAACGGCCAGAGCGCGGACGAGAACCACGTATCGAGCGTATCCTCGTCGCGGACGAGCTCCGTCGTTCCGTGGTCGCGAAGCGCGATCGCGCGCGCCTCGTCTTCGGTCTCGGCGACGACCGCGTCGCCGCCGGGTGCGTACCAGACGGGGAGCCGATGGCCCCACCACACCTGCCGCGAGACGTTCCAATCCCGGATACCTTCGAGCGCGTGCGCGAACGTCCGGCCGAAACGCTCCGGCACGAATCGTACGCTACCGTCGCGATACGCCTCGAGCGCCGGCGCCGCGAGCGCGTCCATCTTGCAGAACCACTGCAGCGAGAGCAGCGGTTCGACGACGGCGCCGCTGCGCGAACTCACCGGAACGTTGTGCCGGCGCGGTTCCGTGCGCAGCAGCGCGCCCGCCGCTTCGAGATCCGCGACGATCCGCGCGCGCGCCTCCGCGCGCTCGAGGCCGACGTATTGCCGCATCTTCGCGAGGACGCCGGCCTCGCTCGCGCGCGCCGCCGCGTCGCCGTCCGCCGGGTCGCCGCGGTGCCACTGCGGCTCGCAGATGCGGCCGTCGAAGCCGATCACGGAGGGCATCGGCAGCGCGTGACGTTCGCCGATCTCGTTATCGAGGGGATCGTGCGCGGGCGTGATCTTCACGGCGCCTGTTCCGAAATCGCGCTCCACCGCGGCATCGGCGACGATCGGGATCGCGCGGCCGACGAGCGGGACGCGCACGTACGCGCCGACGAGCGCGGCGTATCGGTCGTCGTCCGGGTGTACGGCGATCGCGGTATCGCCGAGCATCGTCTCGGGCCGCGTCGTCGCGACGTCGATCGCGAAGGTCCCGTCGTCCGAGGCGTAGCGGACGTGCCAGAGCGATCCGTCGCGTTCGACGTCGTCGACCTCGGCATCCGAGAGCGTCGATCGCGAGACGGGATCCCAATTGACGAGCCGCGTCCCGCGGTAGATCAGTCCCTCGCGGTGGAGCGCGACGAAGACCTTCGCGACGGCGGCCGAGAGCCCGGGGTCGAGCGTGAAACGGTCGCGCTCCCAATCGGGCGAGAAGCCGAGCGTGCGGAACGCTTCGTAGATCGCGTCGCCGTAGTGCGCGCGCCATTCCCACGCCTTCGCGAGGAACGCCTCGCGGCCGAGCCCGTCGCGCGAGAGCCCTTCCTTCGCGAGTTCGCGGACGAGGACGGCCTCGGTCGCGATCGCGGCGTGATCCTGGCCGGGCAGCCAATCCGCATTCTCGCCGAGCATGCGATGGTAGCGCGTGAGGATATCCATCACCGTATACGTCGATCCGTGGCCGAGATGCGCGCGGCCCGTGATGTTCGGCGGCGGCATCGAGATGACGAAGGGCGGCCGGGCGGGATCCGGCTCTTCGTGAAAGACGCCCGCCGCGAGGGAGGCCGCATACCGGCGCGGCTCGACCTCGGCGGGATCGTAGGCTTTGGGAAGTTCGCCCGTTCCGGGCGGGGGCTGCGTCTGCACGATCAGCCCGGTTTAGGTCTCCGCGCAGGAGACCCTACCGGTCAATGAACGGTCGGCCCGTTGTGATACGAGGGCTCGTCCATGAAGGCGGCCGTCGTGCGCTGCGACCCGTCGTAATCGGTCGTGCCGTACGTCTTGAGTCCGAGTAGAAACCATCCGACCGGGATCGCGGCGATCACGGCGCCCCAGAGGGCCATCAGCAGATATTGTGCGAGCACGTATACTCCTCATCGGCCGCGCCGCGTCCGTTCGGACGCGATCCGCGCAGCATCGTAACGATAGCAAAGATGCCCGGGCGGCGATGTCGCCCGGGCTACAAATCGCGGCTAGGCCTTCGCCTCGCCCGACGTCAGCAGCTTCGCCTGCCGTACGATGTTCTTCACGTTCGCGAAGATGATCGTGAGGGAGGTGAGGATCGCGAGGAGGGCGGTTGCTTTGCGCATGCCGGGCCGTTTCTGCACCGCCGTCGCCCTCCCCCGGATCACATCGGCGGGATCGTCCCGTCGAGGCCGACGAGCACGAATTTCGCCGAGAGCGACGAGCCGCTCTTGCCGGCGATGATGAACACGTGGGCGCCGTCGACGAGATTCTTTCGCGTCGCGGGCCGGATGGCGACGACCGGCGCGTTCGCCGGGATCGCGATCGATTTCGAACCCTTGCCGTAGTCGACCGTCATCACGTGCGCGCCGTTCATCGCGTGCACCGTGCCGTTGGTCATCGCGCTGCCGTGCCCCATCGAACCGACGGTGCCGTTGGTCATCGCGCTGCCGTGGTTCA
>CAZZZK010000155.1:0-6415 GCA_964658555.1 Vulcanimicrobiota bacterium
CGAGCGTCTCGCACGAACTGCGAACGCCGCTCTCGTCGATCCGCCTCATGATCGAGACGATCCTCGATACGGACGGCGATCGCGAGGCGATCGATCTGTTCTTGCCGCGCGTGAAGCAAGAGGTCGACCGGATGGTGACGCTCGTCGAGGATCTGCTCGAGCTCGCGCGCGCGGAATCGGGCCGCTTGCGCCTGCGGCGGGAAGACGTCGATCTCGCGAGCGTCGGCGCGAACATCCTGCAGACGTTCGAACCGCGTGCGGCCCAGCTCAGCGTCCGCCTGCGGATCTTCACCGAGGTCGCGCGTATCGACGGCGATCCGGACCGGCTCGCGCAAGTCTTCGTGAACCTCATCGACAACGCGCTGCGCCACACGCCCGCGGGCGGGTCGGTGACGCTCGATATCCGGCCGGGCAGCATCGGCGCGACGCTCGTCGTGCGCGATACGGGCGTCGGTATCCCGTACAACGACTTGCCGCATATCTTCGAGCGCTTCTACGTGGTCGACCGCTCCCGCACGCGCGACGCCGCGGGGAGCGGCCTCGGCCTCTCGATCGTCAAGCAGATCGTCGAAGCGCACGGCGGCACCGTGACGGCCGAGTCCGAGTTCGGTCTCGGCGCGACGTTCACGTGCGCGTTTCCGTCGCGCCAGGCGCTGCGGACCACGCGCTCGATCGTGTGAGTCGCCGCCAGTCGAACGCGAACGTATGCGGCTTCGCGAGCGAGAGGATCGGCCGCTCGACGAAGTACGTCGCCGCCGTCGCGATCGCAAAGCTCACGCTCCAGCCGAGCGCGATGTAGAGCGGCTTCCAATGGTCGTCGGCGTGCGGATCGGGCGTCGCCGCGCGCGGGACGTCGTGTTTCCAGAGCCAGATCATCACGAGCGTGTGCCAGAGGTACAGGTTGTACGAGATGAGCGAGAACGCGACGAAGACGGGGTTCGCGATCGCGCGCCGTAGCGGCACGGCCGCGAAGCTCGCACAGAAGACGAACGCGCCGAGCAGGATCGCGAGTTCGGTGCGGCCGAGCGTGTCCCAGCGTTCGCGGCCGCCCGGTACGTACTGCACGGCGTTCGCCGTCTGCAGCAGATGGAAGACGGCGAGCGCGAGGCCGATCGCGGCGAGGCTCATCGGCACGGCGAGCCGTCGCATGCGCGCCGCGCGAGCGTGCGCCCGGATCACGCCGTACGCCGCCAGCATGCCGCACGCGAAGACGTCGAGGTAGGCGGGGAGCTGCCGCGTGACGGTCTCGACGAGGAGGCAGCAAGCCGCCGTCTGCGTGCGGTAGGTCGCCGCGATCCCGCATGCGAGGACGGTCGCGGCGAGCGGACCGCCGCGCCGGAAGAGCCACGCGAGCGCGGGGAAGAGCAGGTAGAATTGGACTTCGATCGCGAGCGTCCAGAAGACGGAGTTCGCCTTCCCGAGCGGGTCGCTCGTAAAGTTCTGAACGAATGCGAGGTGCGGGAGGAGCGAGCGGAACGCTTCGCCGTGCGTCTGCAGATATTCGAACGAGAACGGGATCGTCGCGGCGAGCGCGAGGAGATACGACGGCGCGATCTTGAGCGCGCGGCGCGCGGCGTACGTCCGAAGGTCTTGCGGCGGCGCGCCCTCGACCATCGAGCGCGCGACCGGAACGAATAGGCAGAAGCCGCTGATGACGAAGAAGAGCTCGACGCCGAGGTAGCCCGTGCGTGCGAGCACGTCGGCGGGGACGTCGTAACCGAACGCTTTGAAGCCGGGCGTGTACCACGAGAAGAGCCACGTGTGGTAGCACAGCACCCAGAGGATCGCGAAGCCGCGCAGTCCGTCGACGACCTCGGTCCCGATGCGTCTGTGTTCGCGCACGCCCCCTATTTTCAGGCGATCGCCCGAGACCGCCTCTTAATCTCGGGTTAACGCCGAGCGGGAGCTCGCGGCCGTACGGACAAGCGTCCGTGTACCGGCCAGCCGGGTCCACGGAGGTCCCATGATCGACTCGCAGCCGCCGAAGACGGCGACATCGTCCAAGATGAAGATCGAGAATCTCGATATCTTCTACGGGTCGTTCCAGGCGATCAAGCACGCCAACCTCGACGTCGCCCAGCACGAAGTGATGGCGCTCATCGGTCCCTCGGGCTGCGGGAAGTCGACGTTCCTGCGCTCGCTCAATCGCATGCACGATCTCACGCCGGGCGCGCGTGTCGAAGGCCTCGTCTCCCTCGACGGGGTCGACATCTACGCACCGTCGATCGATCCCGTCACCGTGCGGACGCGCATCGGGATGGTGTTCCAGCGCCCGAATCCGTTCCCGAAATCGATCTACGAGAACGTCGTCTACGGGCCGAAGATCCACGGCGAGCGGAACCCGAAGCGGCTGATGGAGATCGCCGAGAAGAGCCTGCGCGACGCCGCGCTCTGGGACGAAGCGAAGGATCGCCTCAACCGGTCCGCGATGGCGCTCTCCGGCGGTCAGCAGCAGCGGCTGTGCATCGCGCGCGTCCTCGCGGTCGAACCCGAAGTGATCTTGATGGACGAGCCGGCCTCGGCGCTCGATCCGATCGCGACCTCGAAGATCGAAGATCTCATCGGCGAGCTCAAGAAGCGCTACACCGTCGTCATCGTCACGCACTCGATGCAGCAAGCCGCGCGCATCTCGGACCGCACGTCGTTCTTCATGCTCGGCGAATTGCTCGAAACCGGCACCACCTCCGACATCTTCACGCGCCCGAAGAACAAACAGACGGAAGACTACATCACCGGCCGCTACGGCTAGTCTCGGCCATCGCGCTTGTCGCCGGCGCGGGCCGCGCTCGTCGCGTGGGGCCGGGGCTTTGATCGGGGCGGGCGAAACCGGCGGTATGGTGATCGACGGCGTACGCGAGATGGTCGCGCTTCGTAAGGTGGTCGCGGGGCCGGGGCTCGAGTATGCGAACGCGGAGATTCCGTCGATCGGTCCGACCGACGTCTTGATCCGCGTGACGCACGCGGGCGTTTGCGGGACGGACCATCACATCTTCGCGTGGGACGCGTGGGCGCAGCGGCGCGTCGTGCCGCCGCTCGTCGTCGGGCACGAGTTCGTCGGCATCGTCGCGGCGTTCGGCGCGGCGGTTCGCGGCATCGAGGCCGGTCAGCGCGTCTGCGCGGAGGGGCACATCTCGTGCGGCGTCTGCCGCGCGTGCCGCACCGGAGACGCGCACATCTGCGACCGCGTCGAGATCATCGGCGTCGATCGCGACGGCGCGTTCGCGAACTTCATCTCGATGCCGGCGATCAACGTGTGGCCGCTCGATCCCGCGATCGAGGACGACTTCGCGGCGGTGTTCGATCCGCTCGGCAACGCCGTCCACACGGTGATGGCGGCGGGCGTGAGCACGAAGAACGTCGTGATCACGGGCGTCGGCTCGATCGGGCTGATGGCGATCCCGGTCGCGCGGGCGGCGGGGGCGGCGCGCGTGTTCGCGGTCGACGTCAATCCCGCCAAGCTCGAACTCGCGGAGCGGGTCGGCGCGGATGCCGTGTTCGACGCGTGCGATCCGAATCTCGTCGAGCACGTCTTGCGGCGCACCGCGGGCGACGGGGCCGACGTCCTGCTCGAGATGTCCGGAAGCGGGGCCGCGATCGACAGCGGCCTGCACATGCTGCGCAACGGCGGCCGTGCGGCGCTGCTCGGGATCCCGTCGGACGACGTGAAACTCAAGCTCGCCGAGCGCATCATCTTCAAGGGGCTCACGGTACTCGGGATTAACGGCCGCAAGATGTTCGAAACGTGGTATCAGACCGAGGCGCTCGTGCGCAGCGGCCGCGTGGATTTGCGGCCGATCATCACGCACGTCTTGCCGCTCGCGGCCTACGCCGACGCCTTCGATCTCATGTCGCGCGGCGCCGCGGCGAAGATCGTGCTCGATCTGCGCGGTGCCGTATGAACGCCGCGTTCGAACGGAAGCTCGGTTCCGATCTCGACGCGCTTCGCGATGCCGGCACCTACAAATCGCTTCGGCACTTAACGACGCCGATGGGTCCGCGCGCTCACATGGCCGAAGCGGGCGACGTCATCGTGCTCTCGAGTAACGATTACCTCGGGCTCGCGAACGATCCCGACGTCGTGGCGGCGGGGAAGCGTGCGCTGGAACGCTACGGTGCCGGTACGGCGTCGGTGCGGTTCATCTGCGGCACGCTCGAGATCCATCGCGAGCTCGAGGAGAAGATCGCATCGTTCCTCGCGTTTCCGGCCGCGCTCAGTTACGTCTCGTGCTGGGCCGCGAACGAGGGCCTGTTGCCGACGATCGCGACCAAGGGCAATACGCTGATCTCGGACGAGCTCAACCACGCCTCGATCATCGACGGCTGTCGACTCGCCGGCGCGACGCGCATGCGATACAAGCACGGCGATATGGAAGACCTCGAGGCGCGACTGCGCGAGGCCGAGGGAACGCCGTTCATCGTAACGGACGGCGTGTTCTCGATGGAGGGCAGCATCGCGAATCTGCCGGCGATCGTCGACCTGGCGGAACGGTACGGTGCCGTAACGATCGTCGACGATAGCCATGGCACGGGCGTCATGGGCCCGACCGGCCGCGGAACGGTCGAACATTACGGTCTCGAAGGCCGAGTGGACGTCGTGACCGGCACGCTCGGGAAAGCGCTCGGCGGTGCCGCCGGCGGTTTCGTCGCGGGCAGCGCCGCGCTCGTCGAGACGCTCGTGCAGCGTTCGCGCACGCAGCTGTTCTCCAACGCGTTACCCGCGACCGTCGCCGGGAGCGCGCTGCGCGCGATCGAGGTGCTCGACGAGCGACCGCAACTGGTCGCGAAGCAGCGCGAGAACGTCGCGTACTTCCGCGCGGAATTGACGCGCCTCGGCTTCTCGCCGCTCGAAGGGCCGAGCGCCATCGTGCCGATCATCGTCGGCGATACCGCCTTCGCGATCGCGATGAGCGGAAAACTTTTGGAGCACGGAGTCTTCGTCACCGGGTTCGGCTTCCCGGTCGTGCCCGAAGGGCGCGCGCGTATCCGCGTGCAGCTTTCGAGCGCGCTCGAACGGCGCGATCTCGACGCGGCACTCGATGCGTTCGCGAGCGTCGGACGCGAACTCGGCGTTCGCTGACGGCTTCGTGATTACGGCGCTGCACGGCCCTCTACCGGCGTATCGGCGTAGCGCTAAGGCGTAGCGCTAATATGTTAGTAGTTTCTTGCTCGTACGACGTGCACCCGGTATATTCGAAGCCACCGGTCTCGTCGAACTCGTTGGAAAGCCGATAGCGTTCGCTCGGACCACGCTCGACGCGTGCGAGTGAGGATGTACCGCATTGAACTCGCAGCCCCCGCTCGACCCCGATAATCTCGCGGCGATCATCGCGCAAACGTTGCATCGGATGACGCTCGACGAGCCGAAGCCGCTCGAGACGCTCGGCGAGTTCGCGCTGCCGATCACCGAGACGCTCATCAAAGTTTTGATCGAGCGTCCGGCGATCGCGTTCGGAGCGAGCCCGGCGACCGTTCGCGCGATGACGGACGGGCGAACGGCACTCGCGGCGTACGTCGGCTTCGATTTCGCGATGCGCTGCGTCGCATCGGTCTTACTCAATCCCCTCGGCGATCATCGCGAGGCGTTCGAAGAAGCCGCACGGATGAGTTCGGTCGCGCTCCACGACGATCCGGGGAGCGACGTCCGGTAC
Source organism: Vulcanimicrobiota bacterium (assembly GCA_964658555.1). Taxonomy (GTDB): domain Bacteria; phylum Vulcanimicrobiota; class Vulcanimicrobiia; order Vulcanimicrobiales; family Vulcanimicrobiaceae; genus CAZZYZ01. The sequence continues at coordinate 5,649 of CAZZZK010000155.1, forward strand.
GACGACGGAGACCCGAACGATCGCTTCCGCCTACGCGGCGCGTTCGCCCCGCTCGATGCACGGCGGCACGATATCGCCGCCGAATGATCCCGTCAGCCCTTGACGGACCGCAGATTTCCGGTGAGCGCTTCGCTCCCCGCGAGCCCGCTCGACGTCAAGAGCGCTTCGAGCCGCTGGATGCGCGCCTCGAGTTCGTTCGTACTCGCGGCCGGGTGTCCGCGTTCGGCGCCCGCGTCGAAGCTCTCGCCCGTCGGCGGATCGGCGAGCAGATCGAGGGAGATGCCGAGCGCGCGAGAGAGCCGCGCGACGATTGAGAAGCCGGGGTCCTGACGCTTCGAGGCTTCGATGCGTTGGAGCGTCGGTTGCTTCACGCCGGCACGAGAGGCGAGTTCGTTCTGCGACCACCCTCGCCGTTGTCGGAACGCTCGAATGCGATCGCCGAGAACCGTGTGCTCCATAAACGTCGAAGGCCTCACATTTTCCAAGCGCCGTACGCGTGCGCAGACAGAGCGGCCTCGTAAGAGGCCGTCTATCCATAGCTCGCGGCAGTGAAGAATTACTCGAAGGTTGAGCGAACGCTCTCGAAAACCTTCGATTCCGCTTGCGATTCGCGGGTCGATACCGGCCAGAATCGCTCCGAACCGACGGCGATGAAAAAAAGCCCGTCGCGAAGACGGGCCTTTTTCGTGCTGGTTGCGGGGACAGGATTTGAACCTGTGACCTTCGGGTTATGAGCCCGACGAGCTACCGGACTGCTCCACCCCGCG
>CAZZZK010000156.1:0-6407 GCA_964658555.1 Vulcanimicrobiota bacterium
CCAGCGCCGGCTCGAGATCGCACGCTCGCTCGCGAGCGAGCCGAAACTGCTGTTGCTCGACGAGCCCGCCGCCGGGATGAACGCGCGCGAGAAGGACGATCTCGTCGCGCTGATCGAGCGCATCCGCGCGCGCGGCGTGACGGTACTGCTGATCGAGCACGACATGAATCTCGTAATGCGGATCAGCGAGCGCGTTACGGTGCTCGATCACGGCACGCGGATCGCCGAAGGCACGCCCGACGCCGTCCGGCGCGATCCGCTCGTCATCGAAGCGTATCTCGGACGCCCGGACGGGGCCGCATAGTGCCGCTGCTGGAGATCGAGCGGCTCGACGTCGCGTACGGCCGCATCCGTGCGCTGCACGCGTGTTCGCTGCACGTCGACGAGGGCGAGATCGTCACGCTGCTCGGCGCCAACGGCGCGGGAAAGACGACGACCCTGCGCACGATCAGCGGGCTGCTCCGGCCGACGCGCGGCGCGATCCGCTTCGACGGCCGTGAGATCGGCCGCCTCGCGCCCGATCGCATCGTGCGGCTGGGCGTCGGACACGCGCCGGAAGGGCGGCGCGTCTTCGCGCGGATGACCGTACGCGAGAACCTCGAGCTCGGTGCCTATAGCCGGCCCTCGCGCGGCGAGACCGCGGGCGATCTCGAACGAGCGCTCGAGACGTTCCCGCGGCTGCGCGAACGGCTGACGCAGCGCGCCGGCACGCTCTCGGGCGGCGAACAGCAGATGCTCGCGATCGCCCGCGCGCTGATGTCGCGTCCGCGCGTGCTGCTGCTCGACGAACCGTCGCTCGGGCTCTCGCCGCTGCTGGTCCGAACGATTTTCGGCGTCGTGCGCGAGATCAACGCGCGCGGCACGACGGTGCTGCTCGTCGAGCAGAACGCGCGACAGGCCCTCGCGATCGCGCACCGCGGCTACGTGCTCGAGGTCGGCCGCATCGTGCGGGAAGATTCGGCGGCGAATCTCGCGGCGAGCGATGCCGTGGCGGCGGCGTATCTCGGCGCGTAAGGCGGGACGGCGGAGGGACCGTTCCGCTGACGGGTCTGGACCGCCGTCGGCGAACGTCCGGGGGTGATGGTCTGGGAACGGGATCCGAACCGATCGGCGACGCGGGGTCCGCGATGTCCGCGATAGACGACGGCCGCACGCTCGCGGCCTCGAGCCGCTCGTTCCTCGACGGCCTGCCGCTCGTGACGTTCGTCGCGTCGCGCGACGGCCGCATCCGCTACCTCTCGCCGCACTGGTTCGAGACGACCGGGCTCGATCGGTCGGCGCCGCCGGACGACGTCTTCGCGCGCGCCGTCGCGCCGGAGGATCGCACGCGGGTGCTCTCCGGACTCCGCGACGCGATCGCCGGCGGGTCGCCGTTCGCGGCCGAACTGCGGCTCGCCGGGCGCGACGGTACGTCGCGCTGGGTCGCCTGCGAAGCCGCGCAGCTGCGCGAGCCGGGCGGCGCCGGCCCCGAACTCTGGTTCGGGACGATGATCGATATCGAACGCTACAAGGCGCTCGAATTCGAGCTTCGATCGCAGGGAGAGCTCAACGCGCTGCTGATCGAGAGCACCGACGACTGCATCAAGGTGCTCGATCTCGATGCGAACGTGCTCTCGATGAGTACGAACGGTCAGAAGACGCTCGGCATCGACGACGTTTCGTCCGTGCTCGGACGATCGTGGCTCGACTTCTGGAGCGCCGAAGACCGGCCGCGCGCCGCGTCCGCGATCGAGACGGCGCTCGCGGGGGAGGTCGGGCGGTTCACGGGCACGTTCGGGGTTCGCGGCGAGAAGCGCTGGTTCGATGTCATCGTCACGGCGATGAAGAACGCGAGCGGGGCCGTCGAGACGCTGCTCGCCGTCTCGCGAGACATGACGGTCTCGCGCACCGCCGGCGAGGCGCTGCTCGCGAGCGAGCAGCGCTACCGCCGGATCGCGGTCGAGCTCCAGGCGGCGTCGCTGCCGAACTCCCTCGCGGTGCTCGAGAACCTCGAGCTCGACGCCTTCTATCGCCCCGGAAGCGACGAGGCCACGATCGGCGGCGATTGGTACGACGCCTTCACGCTCGACGACGGCCGCATCGCGATCACGATCGGCGACGTGCTCGGGCACGGCCTCCACGCGGCGGTGACGATGACGAAACTGCGCCAATCGATGCAAGCCGCGGCGATGCTGCAGGCGCATCCGATCCCCATGCTGACGGTCGCCGACCGGACGATCCGTCTCATCGATCCCGATGCGTACGCGACGGGTCTCGCGGCGATCTACGACGCCTCGGCGCAGACGCTCTCGATCGCGTCGGCGGGTCACGCCGGCCCGCTCGTGCGGATGCCCGATGGCGCGATCGTCGATATCGAGATCCCGGGCCCGATGCTCGGCCTGCGCGACGGGAGCGAGACGCACGTGCTGACCGTCCCGATCCCGGGCGAATGCACGATCGTCTTCTTCACGGACGGCCTCACCGAGGCGACGCGCCGCATCGACGAGGGCTACGACCGGCTGCGCGCCGCGCTCCGCGATCGCACCGTTCTCGACGCGGAACATCCGGCGCGAGCGATCGCGACGCACGTCCTCGGCGACGGGAACGCGACGGACGACATCGCGGTGCTCGTCGCGCGCGTCGCTCCCGCCGGCCGCACGCAGGAGACCGTCAGCGCGTCGGTCGCGTGACCGCTACGCCGTCGCCCGAATCGCCGGCTGCGCCGGCGCGGCTTGCTCGGCGATCTCGACGATGCGGCGCGCCATGTTCTCGAAGATCAGGCCGTGGAACGGGACGACGGAATACCAGTACATCAGGCCGATGAAGCCGTGCGGTTCGTAGAAGGCCGTCTGCCGCAGACGCGATCCGCCCGCTTCTTCCGAGACTTCGAATTGCAGCCACGCGAGCCCGGGCAACTTCATCTCGGCGCGTAGCCGCATCATCTTGCCGGGCTCGTACGCCTCGACGCGCCAAAAATCGATTGCGTCGCCGACGCGCAGATCGTCCGCCGCGCGGCGGCCGCGGCGCGTGCCGATCCCGCCGACCATGCGGTCCATGATCCCGCGAATCTCCCAGAGGACGTCGGCGTAGAGCCAGCCCCGCTTGCCTCCGAGGCCGCTGAAGACGCGCGCGACCGCGCCGGGCGAGGCCGACGTCCGGCGCTCGCGGCGATCGACGAGCATCCCCTCGGTGACGCCCATGAATTTTCCGGGCAGCGTCGCCGCGTCGAAGGCGTCGAACCACGTGCTCTCGGGGCCGCCCGCCATCGAATAGCGATCGAGCGCCTTCTGTACGGCGTCGTCGTACGAGATCGGGACGATGTCGGGAAACTCGCGCCGCGCGACGTTATCGCGGACGGTCACCTCGTTCATCAGCCCTTCGACGAGCGGCCGCGCGAGCGACGACGGGATCGGGGTCACGAGGTGCACCCACGCGGACGAGAGCCTCGGCGTGAGCACGGGGACGACGTAGATCTTTCGCAGCTGCAGCCCGCGGACGCGTGCGTAGTGCAGCATCATCTGCTTGTACGTGAGCACGGACGAGCCGCCGATCTCGCGCACGACGCTCTCCGTTCGCTCGATGTCGAGCTCGCGAACGAGATACGATACGACGTCGCGCACGGCGATCGGCTGGCAGAAGGTCTCGACCCACTTCGGCGCGATCATCACGGGGAGTCTATCGGTAAGGTACCGTAGCATCTCGAAGGAGACGCTGCCCGAACCGACGATGATCGCGGCTCGAAACTCCGTCGTCGGTACGCCCGAGCGCCGGAGGACGTCGCCGACCTCGTGACGGCTGCGCAGATGCTTCGAGAGTGCGTTACCGTCGACGCCGAGACCGCCGAGGAAGACGATGCGCTTCACGCCCGCCGCTCGTGCCGCGTCGCCGAAGATCTCCGCCGCCTTGCGATCGCTCGCGCTGAAATCGCGCGTCTCCTTCGACATCGAGTGCACGAGATAGTACGCGACGTCGATCCCGGCGAACGCCGCGTCGAGCGACGCGCGATCGAAGACGTCGCCCGTGACGATCTCGGCGTCCGCGAAGCGCCCGTCCAATCGCCCGGCGTCTCGCGCGATGCAGCGGACGCGATGCCCGCGTTCGAGCAGTTTCGGAACGAGGCGGCCGCCGATGTACCCCGTGGCGCCCGTGACGAGGACGTTCACGAGCGCCGATATCTCCGCAGAACCGCGAGATGCGGGATACCGAGCGCCCTGCCGACGAGGTCCGTTTCGACATCGCCGCCGAGCCGCAAGAGGTTGACGGAGCCGCGATCGACGGTCAGGTGCAGGCCGCGCGCGACGAAGCCGGCCGCGAGCGCGCGCAGCACGCGGCGCGAACCCGCCACGCGACGGAGCGCGCGGATCGCATCCCCGCCGCCGCGCACGTCGACGGCGATCTCGGACCCGCGAGCGACGATCTTGACCGTCTGCGTCCCGCTCGTCAGTTCGAGGTCACCGTCGAGATCGATCACCTATTTCGCTTCGCTCGTGCGGACGCGCAGCTTTCCGTTCAGTTTCCACGTCGCCGACGTTGCGTCGGGGCGGGTCGAGCTCGGCACCGAGACTTCCATCTGGTCGAAATCGTATTCGATCGTCGCACCGCGGCCGGTGAGGAACGTGTACAAGCCCTCGGCGAGCTCGGGCCAGTTTGTCGTCTGCTTATCCGTCATCATGCACCGTTGGACGCGGCCGACGGCGCGAACGTTTCAGCGTTGCGCGGCGCGCCGCTCACGTCGCGCGCGAACGGCGCCGGCGAGTTCGTCGAGCATGACGAGCGAGTCGGGCCACGCGACGCAGCCGTCCGTGATGCTCTGACCGTACACGAGCGGGCGTCCCGCGACCCGGTCCTGACGGCCGGCGACGAGGTGCGATTCGATCATGACCCCCGCGATCGCCGCGTCGCCCGTCTCGATCTGCGCCGCGACGTCGCGCACGACCGGCAGCTGGTTCTGATACTGCTTGCGACTATTGCCGTGGCTGGCATCGATCATGATCCCGGTCGCGATCTCCGCCTTCGCGAGCGCGGCGGCGACGCGCGCGACGTTCGCCGCGTCGTAGTTGGGCTCGGTCCCGCCCCGCAGGATGACGTGCGCGTCGCGATTCCCCGAGGTGCCGACGATCGCCGAGCGGCCCTCTTTCGTGACCGAGAGGAAGTGGTGCTCGTGATTGGCCGCGAGGATCGCATCGACGGCGATCGTGATGTTGCCGTCGGTTCCGTTCTTGAAGCCGACCGGGCACGACAAGCCGGACGCGAGTTCGCGGTGCACCTGCGACTCCGTGGTGCGCGCGCCGATCGCGCCCCACGAGACGAGATCGGCGAAATACTGCGGCGTGATCGTATCGAGATATTCGACGCCCGCGGGGACGCCGAGGCGCGCGATATCCAAGAGCAGCTCGCGCGCGGTGCGTAGTCCCGTTCCGATGTCGAAGCTGTCGTCGAGCGCGGGATCGTTGATGAGGCCCTTCCAGCCGACCGTCGTGCGCGGCTTCTCGAAGTACACACGCATGACGATCTCGAGATCGGCGAAATGACGTTCGCGCTGCGGGGCGAGGAGACGCGCGTATTCGATCGCCGCCGCGGGATCGTGGATCGAGCACGGGCCGATCACGACGACGATCCGGTCGTCCTCGCCGTGGAGGATCCGGTGCACGGCGTCGCGCGTCCCGGCGATGAGCTCCGAACTCGCCGGGGCGCACGGAAACTCACGCAGGAGATCGATCGGCGGCGCGATCTCCGTGAGGCTCGTGATGCGGAGATCGTCCGTTCTCGGCGCGGCGGTTTTCATGCTTTCCTGCGCTCGACGCGACGCTGCCGCGTTCCTTGCGCGCCTACGCTTGGACCGTGATGTACGTGTACGCGAAGCGGTGCTGGAGGACGGCGACGGTCGCGACCATCGACGGGACGACGACGGCACCCGGGATGAGATTGGTCAGGATGTCCGCGGCGACGTCGGCGCCCGTCATCCCGGCGGGAGCGTGGCCGGCCGCGACGAGGGCGCGCCCCTGCTCTTCGACGGCCGTGTGACACGTCAGAAAGATCACGCCGCGCGCCTGCAGCGCTTCGATGCTCGCATCCTGATAGACGCCGTGTTCGTCGTTCGGATCGGACGACGCGCCGGGCGCGCTCTTGCGGGCGAGAAAGATATTCGTCGCGATGCGCTCGCCCGTCTTACTCTTGAAGCCGTAGAAGTCGCCGATACGATACTTCGTCCAGATCGCGTCGGCGTAGGCGTACGCGCTCGACGGGCCGTGGTTCGCGGCGACGAGGGCGATCGCGTTCGGCGCGTATCCGAAGCCGAATTGCAGTCCGTTGAGCGCGTTCTTCATGTTATTGAACACGGCGGGCGCGAAGGCGACGTTCTGCCAGAGTTGACGGATCTCGGCCGGCCGGCCGACCTGCGAGGCGAAGGCGCGCGAATCGAAGGCCGA
>CAZZZK010000157.1:0-6337 GCA_964658555.1 Vulcanimicrobiota bacterium
ATCGCGAGGATCCGCGCGTGTAACGAGCGCGCGTCGACCGCGAGCGCTTCGTCGTAGATCGCCTGGCGCGTGAGCGCGTGCCGGAATCGAAAGCGCCGTCCGTCTTCCTCGCGTTCGATGACGTTGAGATTGCGCGCGCGTTGTAGGGCGAGGACCACGTCGTCCGGCGAACGCTCGAGGAGCGCGGCGAGCATCGCCGCGTCGAACCGGTATCCGAAGGCGGCCGCGATCGCGACCACGCGACGATCGAACTCATCGAGCAGCCGCAGTCGTTCGAGGATGCTCGCGCGGATCGAGATCGGCAGCGTCGCGCGTTCGCGCTCGTCGCCTGCGATCGCACTCTTGAGCAACTCCTCGGCGAAGAACGGATTGCCGCTCGACCGCTCGGCGATCGCGCCGAACGCATCGCGCCCGAGCGCGCGATCCTCGCCGAGCGCGGCCGACATCAATTCGGAGATCTCGTCCCGCGAGAGCGAACGCAGCGCGATCTCGAAGACGTTCGGCATCCGCTGCATCGCACCGATCGCCGCGAAGAGTTCGGCGTGGGCGTCGACTTCGTCCGACCGATACGTGGCGATCGTCAGGATGCGAACCGTCGCGAGCTTCGGCACGGCGTACGTGAGGAAATCGAGCGTCGTCGCATCCGCCCAATGCAGATCTTCGATCGCGACGACGGTCGCGCGTTTCGCGGCGACCGCGATCAGCAGCTCGACGATGCCGCCGAAGAGGTCCGACGTCGAGACGTTCGGACCGGCGATCGGGTCGGCCGGCGCTCCGAAACGATCCGGGAACAGCGTCGCGAGCGACCGGTACGCATCGCGCGACAATGCCGCGACGTCGATCCCTTCGACGAGCGCCGGCACGATCGCGCGGATCGGCCCGAGCGGTTCTTGGCGTCGCTCGAGACACTCGACGCGTGCGAACGTGCGGCTGCGCCCGGTCGCGGCGGTTCGCGCGAACTCCGAAAGCAAGCGCGACTTCCCGATCCCCGCCTCGCCGCCGACGAGCGCGCAGGCGCCGCGGCTCCGCGCGAGCCCGCGACGCAACTCGACGAGCGCCGCGAGTTCGCCGCGGCGCCCGACGAAGACGGGACACGCGACCGGTCGTCCGATCATCGCTTAGCGCGCGTCTCGCGAAACCGCACGCGTCCCGACCGGCGCGGTGCGCGTGACGTCGGGCACGGGCGAGGGACGCGAGATCACACGGTCTCCTTGAAGGGGTGGAGAAGCACGCGGTGCTGGATTCTCTGGGTTCCGGTCGTCCGCGCGCATATCCGCTCGATCCGCCGTTCGCGCCTCCTTCCGGCGCCGCGGTCGTGACGGATCGCACCGTTCGTCAGCCTTCTCCGAGAACGACGCGACCTCGCACGACGCCGTTCTCGCGTCGGCGTCCGCCGCATCGTCTTCCGCTCCGGCGCGTGCGGTCAGTCGCTCGCGGAGACCGAATCCGCCCGTTCGAGCGGTTCGACGTCGTACCAACTGCGGCCCGATTTGAGCGTCACCTCGAGCGGCACGGCGAGTTCGACGGCCGCGATCATCTCGTGCTGGACTATCTCGGCGATCGCCGCGATCTCGGACGCGGCGACTTCGAAGATCAGCTCGTCGTGGATCTGCAGCAGCATCTTCGCATCGGGGTGCCGCGCGGCGAGTGCCGCGTCGATGCGGACCATCGCGAGCTTCATGAGGTCGGCGGCGCTGCCTTGCATCGGAGCGTTCGTCGCTTCGCGCTCGGCCGAGGCGCGCATCGGAAAGTTGCGCGAGCGCAGATCGGGCATGTATCGCCGGCGGCCGAGGATCGTCTCGACGTAGCCGTGCTCGCGCCCGAACTCGAGATTGCGCTCGATCCAGCCGCGGACGTCCGGGAAGCGCGCGAAATACGCATCCGTCATCGCGCGCGCCTCGATGCGCTCGATCTCCAAGCGCTGCGCGAGCCCGAAATCGGACATGCCGTAGAGCAGGCCGAAGTTCACCGACTTCGCGATGCGTCGCTGATTGGGCGTCACGCCGTCTCCGCTCGGGACGCCGAAGATACCGCGCGCGGTGACGTCGTGGATGTCGTCGCCGCGATGGAACGCCTCGCGCATCGCCGCGTCGCCCGAGAGATGCGCCATGATCCGCAGTTCGATCTGCGAGTAGTCCGCGGCGAGCAGCACGCGATCGGCGTTCGGCGCGACGAACGCGCGGCGGATCTGGCGGCCGAGTTCCGTCCGCACGGGGACGTTCTGCAGGTTCGGACTCGTCGAGGAGAGGCGGCCCGTCGCCGTCGACGTCTGATTGAAGATCGTGCGGAGGCGGCCGTCCGCGCCGACGAGTTTGGGGATGACGTCGATGTACGTATTCTTGAGTTTCGTGACTTCGCGATATTCGAGGACGTTCGCGACGATCTCGTGCTCGCGCGCGAGCGGCTGCAGCACCTCGATCCCCGTCGCCCAGCCCGTCTTCGTCCGGCCGCCGTTCGGCAGCGCGAGCTGCTCGAAGAGTACCGTGCCGAGCTGCTGCGGCGAGCCGATGTTGAACGGCTGGCCGGCGAGTTCGTAGATGCTCTCCTGCAGCCGCACGACCGACGCGTCGACTTCCTGCGAGAGCGCGTCGAGCGCGTGCGCGTCGACCGCGATCCCGGCCGCTTCCAAGCGCGCGAGCACGCGCGCGAGCGGCAATTCGACGTCGTCGTAGAGACCGACTTGCTCGCGCTCGGCGAGCGTCGCACGCAGCACCGGCCGCAGCCGCGCGACCGCATCGGCGTACGCGGAGGCGTCGCCCGCGGGCAGCCGCAGCGAGAGATATTCGCCGACCGCGTCGTCGAGGTTCGCGTAGCTGCGGCCCGGATTGACGAGGTGGGCCGCGATCATCGTATCGTCGACGATCCCGGCATCGGGCGGTGCGGCGATGCCGAGCGCACGCATCGCCGCGCAGAAACCCTTGACGTCGTGGACGACGAGCGTGCTTCGCGCGAGCAACGCGACGAACGCGGCACGCACGTTCTCGTGCGCGAGCGCCTCGCGACGGAACGCGACGCCCGTCTCCGGCCCGGTCGACAGCCCGATCTCGTCGGGTCCGCGCAGCGCGAGCGCGACGTACGCGGCGTTCGCCGCCTCCGCGATCGTCTGCGCGAGCAGCGCGAATTCGGGCGGATCGGTCGACGGGACGAACGTGCGGTACGCGCCGCGCAGCAGCTCGGCATCTTCGCTCGCGATGAGCAGCGCGTCGTTCTCGGCGACCGGCAGCTTCGCGAGCAGCGATTTGAATTCGAGATCGCGATAGAGCACGTAGAGTTTCTCGACGGCGGGCGGGTCGTACTTCGCCGCGTCCCACGGAATCTCGACCGGCAGATCGCGTTTGATCTGCGAGACGTCGCGGCAGCGGCGCGCGACCTCGCCGTGTTCGCGCACGAGCTTCTCGAGTTTCGGCGTCCCGGCGAGCGACGGATCCGCGAGCAGCGCGTCGAGCGAACCCGCGCCGCGGATCAGTTTGCTCGCCGTCTTCTCGCCGACGCCCGGGATGCCGGGAAGGTTGTCCGACGGGTCGCCCTTGAGGCCGCGATAGTCGGGTAGCTGCGCGGGCTCGAGATCGAAGCGCGCGCGAACGGCGGCGGTGTCGTAGCGATACACGCCGCCCATCCGCGTGCGCACGAGCACGATCGTATGCTCGTCGACGATCTGCAGCAGGTCGTTGTCGCCCGTGACGACGACCGTCTCCCGGCCCTGCGCTTCGGCCTGATGCGCGAGCGTCGCGATCACGTCGTCCGCCTCTTCGCCCTCGACTTCCATCGTCGGAATATCGTAGACCGCGAGGATCTGCCGCACGAGCGCGAATTGCGAGCGCAGGTCGTCCGGCATCGTCTCGCGCTGCGCCTTGTACGCTTCGAAGATCGCGACGCGCGCCGCCGGCAGGCCGCGATCGAAGCAGGCGACGACGTGGGTCGGCTTCTCGTCCGCGATCAGCTTCGTGAGCGTCGTCGTGAAGACGTACGCGGCTTCGATGCGCGTGCCGCGCGTCGTCGTCAGCGGCCGGTCCTTCATCGCGAAGAACGCCGCGTAGACGAGCCCGTAGGTGTCGAGCAGCATGAGCCGGTCGCTCATTTGACGTTGAAGCTCGCGGACGTCGCGCCGACGTCGCCGTCGTCGGCGATACGCATCACCGAGAGCACGTAGTGCCCGGCCTCCGTCGGCGCGGAGACGTCGTACGCGTCGCCGTCGCCGCGCGTGACGTGCCAGGACAGGGTCGCGGGTGCGGCGCTGCCGAGCGACGGAAGGCCGGCGGGCGCCCGGCGCGGACGCTCGGCTGCGAAGATGTCGTTCGCCTTCGAGGATGCGGGCGCGACGTACGCGTGCCACTCGGGATCGTCGGAGGCGGGCGCCTGGATCGTGGTGGCGCCGGCGGCGAGCGCGTCCGGAGCGTCGTCGAAGAGCGCGCCGCCGCTCTCGCGCCCGTCGGCGACGCGCAGTACGATCGTAGCGGACGAGGGCGGCGCGCCGTCGTGGATCGTCACGTGCATCGTGTCGCCGGGCGCGTACGTCGGGCGGTCGAGCGTCAGGTGCGTCGCGATCGCCCGCCCGGCGCCCGCGATCCCGACCGGCACGCTGCCGAGCGCGATCGCCCCGTCGCGCACGAACGCGGCGCCGACCACCACGCTTCCGAGCGGATCGCCGACGCCGAACGACGTCGCGACGGCACCGCCCGCGACCGGCAGGGTGCGCGTGAGATACGTGCGGACCCCCGTCAGCGAGACGAGCGCGTCGCCCGCGGCGCCGGGAGCTTTCGCCGTGACGGAGGCACGCTCGTTCGGCCGGTACTCGGGCTTGTCGGTCGCGACGTCGAGCTGCGCGCCCGTCGACGCGGTCCGGCCGGCGAGCGCGCTCGGCTCGACGCGGATCGCGGCGGCGTCGAGGGCGTGCTTGCCGTTCACCGTCGCATCCGCGACGACGAGGTTAGTTCCGAGGCTCGGATTTTTGAAGACGACGTGTACGCGGCCGCGCGCGTCGAGCACGACGCTGCGCGATTGCGCGGACGCGCCGTGGGAGAGCCGCACCGTGACGGGCAGATTCGCCGCGGGCGAGCCGTCCGCCGGGTCGAACCCGCGGACGTCGAAGGCGACCGGCTCGCCGACGTCCGCGCTCGCGGCCTCGGGTTCGACCGCGAGCGAGAGCGCCGCGGCCGGGACGACCACGCGGCTCGTCGCGGTCGCGCCCGCGGTCGTCGCGTAGATTTCGTAGGTCGAGTCGAGCCCGTCGCTCGGCGATTCGATCGTGACCTTGGCGCGGCCGTACGCGTCGCTCTGCAGCGTCCGATCGTAGACGACCGTCGTGCCCCAGCGCTCGGCGTCGTCCGCGACGCCGGGCGGCGCGACGTGCGGCGAACGCACGACCTGCACCCGGATCGGGACGCCCGCCGCGGGTGCCCCGTCGCGTTTCGCGGCGACGCGCACCGCGACGTCGCTCGCGGCGTCGCACGGACAGCGATTCGTGACGGCGAGCGCGACGTCGGCGGCCTCGTCGACGTGCAGCGTCGTCCCGCCCGCGGCCCGCGCGGCGGCCGCGAGCACCGTATAGTCGCCCGCCGCCGTGCCGGGCGGGACGACGATCGAGCCCGAGAAGGCGCCGGCGGAGTCGAGCCGGATCACGGCGGTTCCGAGCGTGGTCCCGCGGCCGCCGATCAGGCTCACCCGCGTATCGCCTTTGGCGGGGACGTAACGGCCCGACGCGCGCGTCCGCGCGAACCCGGCGAAGCGGAACGCGTCGCCCGCGCGCGCGACCGACGATTCGAGCCGCAGACCGACGATCGCGGGCGGCGGGGGCGCCTGCGGCAGCAGCGAGACGAACGCTCGCGCGGCCCCGCTCTGGGCGAGGACGAACGTCGGCCGGCGCGCGTCGCGCCACACGATCGTTCCCGCCCGATCGGTCGATTTGCGCACGAGGCTCGTGCCGACGAGGAAATCGACCGGCAGGTTCGCGAGCGCGCGCCCGCCGCGCAGATCCGCGGTCCACAACACGAGGCCGCCCGGGCTCTCCTGCGTGACGAGCCCGATGTGGGTGCGATTGAGCCACACCTGCTGCACCGCGGCGCCGCGGCGCGCCTCGACGACGAAGAAGCCCTCGCGCGATCCGAGCGGCACGCCGACGTCGTTCGATTCGAAACGGTACCCGGGCGGCGGCGAGAACCGCCAGCGCGCGGCGGCCCGTCGACCGCGGGTATCGATCTCGCGCGGCTGGCGCTCGCGGCCCGCGACGATGACGTCGGCCGGATCGACCTCGTAGGCCGCGAAATCGACGGGCGCTCCGGAATAGGTATCGAGCCGCACGGTCGTCGGCTTCCACGGCACGTTCGAATCGCGCGCGAAG
>CAZZZK010000158.1:0-6308 GCA_964658555.1 Vulcanimicrobiota bacterium
GGCGCTGCCGGCGCCGTACCGTGCGGCGCGCTTCGCGTTTCGCAAGGCGCTGACGGGCGTGGCCGCCGAGCCGCCCCGGACCCGCACGTGCACGAATCTCGTCGGCGACGAGCTCGGGTTCGCCGTCGGCTCGCGGTACGCCGCGGCCTACTTCCCGCCCGCGGCACGCGAGCGTGCCCGCACGGAGATCGCAACGATCAAGGACGCGCTGCGCGACGATCTCGAGACCGTCCCGTGGATGGGCCCGCAGACGCGCGCCGCGGCCCTCGCGAAGCTCGCGAAGCTCAGCACGCTCAAGGTCGGATATCCCGATCGACCGCGCAGCTACGACGGGCTCGCGATCGATCGTGCGAATTTCCTCGGCGACGTGCTCGCGAGCGCGCGCTTCGAGTTCGCACGCGACGCGGCGAAGATCGGTAAGCCCGTCGATCGCGGCGAGTGGGGGCTCACGCCGCAGACGATCAACGCGTACTACGACCCCTCGATGAACGAGATCGTCATCCCGGCGGGGATCCTGCAGCCGCCGCTCTTCGACGCGCAGGCCGACGACGCGCTGAACTTCGGCGGCATCGGCGCCGTGATCGGCCACGAGATGACGCACGGCTTCGACGACGAGGGGAGCGACTTCGACGGCGACGGCAACCTCAACAAGGTCGTCACCGACGCCGACGCCGCGAATTTTCACGCGCGCGTGCAATGCGTCGTCTCGCAGCTCGGTGCGTACAAGGCGGCCGACGGCCTGAATCTCAACGGAAAGCTCGACGCGGGCGAAGCGACGGCGGATATCGGCGGAACGACGCTCGCCTATCGGGCCCTCGAGCGGTCCCTCGCGGGCAAGCCCGCGCCGCCGCCAATCGACGGCTTCACGCCGGCGCAGCGCTTCTATCTGAGCTGGGCGCAGGTCTGGCGGGCGAACGATCGTCCCGAAGCCGAGCGCGCGCAGATCCTCGGCGATCCGCATCCGGTCTCCGCGTACCGCGTCAACGGGACGCTCTCCGACGCGACCCCGTTCTACGACGCCTTCGCCGTGAAGGCGGGCGATCCGATGTATCTGCCGCCCGAGAAGCGCTGTCAGATCTGGTAATCGCCGGTCGACGCCCGCATCCGGCACGCGCCGATGCTGCGACGAAGGTAGGCATCCGCTCTCATCGCGGATGATATATTCGACAAGAAATTTTCGCGGGACGTTCGGGAGCGTGTCGAGTGATCAAGCATGACGTGGTCGTCATCGGCGGCGGGCTCGCGGGGATGCGCGCGGCGGTCGAGGCGGCCGAAGGCGGCGCCGACGTCGCGATCGTTTCGAAGATGCATCCGGTCCGCAGTCACAGCGGCGCGGCGCAGGGCGGAATCAACGCCGCGCTCGGCAATCGCGACGACGACACGCCCGCGTCGCACGCGTTCGATTGCGTGAAGGGCTCGGATTATCTCGGCGATCAGGACGCGATCGAGGCGATGGCCGAGGACGCGCCGCGTCAGATCGTCTGGCTCGAACATCGCGGCTGCATCTTCTCGCGGCTCCCCGACGGCCGGATCGCGCAGCGGCCGTTCGGCGGCGCGGGATCCCCGCGCACGTGCTATTCCGCCGACGTCACCGGGCTCGTCATCCTGCATACGCTCTGGGAGCAGCTCGAGCGCTTCGGCGTGAAAGTCTACGAGGAGTACTTCGCGACCGCGCTCTGCGTCGAGGACGGCGTCGGCAGCGGCCTCGTCGCATACAACATCCGCACGGGCGAGCTCGAACTCGTCACCGCGAAGGCGACGATCGTCGCGACGGGCGGGCTCGGGCGCGTCTACGCGAAGACGACGAACGGCTACGCCTCGACGGGCGACGGGATGGCGCTCGCGTACCGGGCGGGCGTGCCGCTGATGGATATGGAGTTCGTGCAGTTCCACCCGACCTCGCTCAAGGAGAACGGCGTGCTGCTCTCCGAGGCGGCGCGCGGCGAAGGCGCGTATCTGCTCAACAGCGAGGGCGAGCGCTTCATGTTCCAGTACGCGCCGAATAAGGGCGAGCTCGCGTCGCGCGACGTCGTCAGCCGTGCGGAGTGGACGGAGATCCAGGCCGGGCGCGGCATCGACGGCTGCGTGCTGCTCGATCTGCGCCACCTCGGGCGCGAGAAGATCCTCGAACGGCTGCCGCAGATTCGCGAGCTCGCGCTCGACGCGACCGGGAAGGATGCGATCGACACGCCGATCCCGATCCTGCCCGGCATGCATTACGCGATGGGCGGCATCGAGACGGACGCCCACGGGGCGACGCGCATCCCGGGCATCTACGCCGCGGGAGAAGCGGCGTGCGTCAGCGTTCACGGCGCCAACCGCCTCGGCGGCAATTCGCTGCTCGAGACGATCGTCTTCGGCGCCCGCAGCGCGAAACACGCGGTCGGCTACGTGAAGAGCGCCGGCGACGTGCGTCCCTCCGAGCGTACGCTGCGCGCGGAGCGCGATCGGATCGCGGGTCTCCTCGCGCGCTCGGGCGGCACGCGGCACGCGCAGATCCGGAAGCGCGTGAACGACGTGATGTCGGAGAACGTCTTCATCTTCCGCGACGCGGCCGAGCTCACGACCGCCGTGAACCGCCTGCGCGACGTGCGCGCCGAGGCGCAGACGATGACGGTGATGGACCGGTCCGCGACCTACAACACCGATCTCGTCGGGCTGCTCGAGACCGAATGCCTCGTCGACGTCGCGATGCCGATCGCACTCGGCGCGCTCAATCGCGACGAGTCGCGGGGCGCGCAGGCGCGTACGGATTTCCCCGAGCGAAACGACGAGAAGTGGCTCGTCCACTCGCTGATGCACGATGCGGGCCGCGACGCCGACCCGACCCCCGACTACACGCGCAAGGTCCGGTTCACGCACTTCGCTCCAGAAGTAAGGGCGTACTGATGTCGACGATCGTCCTCGATCTCTTCCGCTTCGACGAGTCGTCGGGCGACGTACCGCGCCGCGAGCGCATCGATCTCGATTTCGACGAGAACGCGACCGTCCTCGACGCGCTCGAATATGCGAAGGCCGAGATCGACGGTTCGATCTCGTTCCGGCGCTCGTGCCGCTCGGCGATCTGCGGGTCGTGTTCGATGAACATCAACGGCGTGACGGGCCTCGCGTGCAAGACGCCGATCCGCACCGTGCTCCGAGACGACCGTTCCGTGAAGATCGACCCGATGCCGAACTTCGCGCCGATGCGCGATCTCGTCGTGCACATGGATCCGTTCTGGGATAAGTACACGCGCCTCAAGCCGTACCTGCAGCCGGCCGACCGGGACGAGGATCACGAACGCGAACGGCGCGTCTCGCCCGAGGACATGAAGAAACTCGTCGCCGTCGCGAACTGCGTGATGTGCGCGACGTGCTACGCGCTCTGCCCCGTCGTCAGCGTCGATCCGTCGTTCGCCGGACCGGCCGCGATCTCGTACGCCTACCGCTTCATCGAAGACACGCGCGATTCGAAGACGAGCGAACGCGTCGCGCAGATCAGCGACGATTACCTGTGGCTGTGCGCGCACTGCTACGCGTGTTCGTATTGTCCCAAGCACGTCGATCCGCACGACCGGATCATCGATACGAAACGCAAATCGATCGAGCTCGGCATCACCGATGCCCGCGGGCCACGCCACGCGCTCACGATCGCGAAGACGATCAAGCAGACGGGCATGCTCGCGGAGAACGAGGTGATCGCGGGGACCGTCGGCCGCTTCAACATCCGCGGGCTGCTCAAGATCGTCCCGCTCGGGTTGCGGCTCGCGTCGCGCGGGAAGATTCCGCCGCTGATCATGCATCCCGTGCCGAAGGTCGACGAGATCCGCACGATATTCGAGACCATGGAGGTTCCGGTCGCATGAGCGTCTCCGCCGACACCAAACGTTACGGCTTCTTCCCGGGCTGCGTCGCCAAAGAATCGTGCACGGAGCTCTTCAACTCGACGATGCTCCTCGCCGACCGGCTCGGCATCGAGCTGATCGAACTGACGGCGGCCGCCTGCTGCGGGGCGTCGGTCCTCAACGACGTCAACCGCGACGTCGCCCGCGTCCTCAACGCGCGGACGTACGCGCAGGCGGAGGCGCTCGGGCTCGACGAGGTCATCACGATCTGCTCGACCTGTACGGGCCACATGCGTGCCTCGAACAAGGAGCTACTCGAGGACGAGGTGCGCATGGCGCAATCGAACGCGATCCTCGGCAAGTTCAACGCGAGCTACGCGGGGACGGTCTCCGTCCGCCACCTCCTCTGGCTGCTGATCGACGACATCGGCCTGGACGAGCTCTCGAAGATGGTCGTGAAACCGCTGCGCGGCCTCAAGGTCGCGCCGTTCTACGGCTGTCACATCATCCGGCCGGAATCGGTCAACGGCTGGGAATCGTCGCGCAATCCGCATTCGCTCGAAGATCTCATCATCGCGCTCGGCGGCGAGGCGGTCGATTACGCCGGCAAGACGCGCTGCTGCGGTTTCCACATCCAGCTCGAGAAGGACGGCGTCGCCGCGAACATGGTCGGCCAGAACATGCGGATGGCCAAGGACGCCGGCGCGAACGCGGTGCTCACCCCGTGCCCGCTCTGTCACCTCGCCCTCGACGGCTATCAGGCGGATTCGGCGGCCCGCTGGGGCCGGACCGACCTCCCGACCTTCCATCTGCCGCAACTCGTCGCGCTCGCGCTCGGGGTCGACGCGACGAAGCTCGGCCTCAAGCGGCACGTCATCTCGCCCGGGGCGATCCTCTCGGCGAACGACCTCGCCCCCATGCACGTCGCCTAGCGGCGGGCCGCCCCGAAAGCACGCCTCCGGGTCACCGCGGCTCGGAAGTGTGTCCGATAGCATCCTCGCGGGACTCGTCTCGGCCGCAGACCCTGCCGACCCATAGCGTATGCGTCTTTGCGTTCGGTTCGAACGGCGATGGGTTCGAGCGTGAGCGGGCAGAAGTCGCTCACGATCGGCGAGGGGTCCGAGGCGATCACCTTCGGGATCGACGATCTCTGCCGCCATACGATGATCTTCGGATCGTCGGGGTCGGGGAAGACCACGCGCGGCTACAATCCGATCCTCACGAAGATGCTCGGCGATCTCGATGCGGGCGCGCTGATCATCTGCGCGAAGGCCGAGGCCGTCGGCGAAGTCGTCGAGATCGCGCGCCGTGCCGGCAAGACCGCGCTCGTGATCTCGCCCGGCACCGAAAAGGGGCTCGAGCTCCTCTGCGGGAGCCCCGACATCGACGCCGTGTACTTCCGCGACACGTTCGGGCGCGTCAGCGAGGATGCGAAGCAATGGGTCGACGCCGGGCTCGCGCGCATGAAGAACGCGCTGCGGATGCTGCAGGCGGCGGGCAACCAGTACTACACCTTCGAGCACCTCACGAGCTACTGCTTCGACGACAAGTTCGCCGCGATGGTCCGCATCCAAGCGATCGAAAAGATGCGCTCGCTCTCGAGCGAGGACGACGATGCCTGGACGATCCGCGAGGCGATGAGCTACGAAGACAACCGCTACATGCAGATGTCGCCCGAGGCGCGGCGCTCCGTGCAGTTCATCGTCGGCCAGCTGCTCGAACCGCTGCGCGACGTGCAGATCGCGAAGACGTTCGCGCGCAAGTGGAATCTCGTCTCGATCGACAGCGTCTTCGCGGGCAACGTCATCGTGCTGCACGTGCCGCGCTCGCGCTACGAGCGCGCCGCGCAGGCGATCTACACGCTCGCGAAGCGCCGCTTCTTCACCGCGATCGAGAATCGCCGCAGCAATCCGAACGTCGAGCAGGAGCGCCCCGTCGTCTTCGGGATCGACGAGTATCAGCTCTGCATCTCCGAATCCGATATCTCGTCGCTCGGCGTCATCCGCTCGGCCGGCTGCATGGTGCTCGGAACGACGCAGGGCGTCTCATCGCTCTACGCGGTCCTCGGCCACGAGTACGTCGACGCGGCGCTGCAGAATTTCACGCAGAAGATCTTCTTCAAGACCGACGACGACGCGACGCTCGCGCTGCTCGCGCGCGCGACGAAGTACAACACGTCCTCCGTCGATCCGAGCATCCTCTTCTCGATGACGCGCGATCAGGGGCTCTGCCACGTGACCGCGGGCGACCGGTCGATCGACGCCGTGGTCGGCATGAAGCCGATGTACGTCACGCCCGCGCTCTCGGCCGCGGCGCCGATCCCGACGCAGAGCGCCGCGGTCGCCTGACGGGTTACCGTTCGGCGCGTTTCCCCGCGGCCACGAGGGCGCGAACGCGATCGAGCGGCATCGCGTAGTACGTGAGGCCGCGCGCGCCGCTCATCGTCTTCGCGCTGGCGAGCGCGTCGACGATCGCCGCGTCGGT
>CAZZZK010000159.1:0-4069 GCA_964658555.1 Vulcanimicrobiota bacterium
GCCCCGCCTCCCATGCCACTGCCCGCCCCCGCCACGCCGCCCGTCCGCATCGCCGAAGGGTGGATGTCCGTCTTTCACGGCGTCGACGCGAATTACGACGCGAACGGCGTTTGCACCGGGATGCGGTATCAGGCGGGCCTCGTCGTTCACGATCTCGAGCGGCCGCACATCGTCCGCTACCGCTCGCCCGAGCCGATCCTCGTCCCCGAAACGCGCGACGAGTGTTCGGGCATCGTCGCGAACGTGGTGTTCCCGACGGCGATCGACGTCCGTCCGGGCGCGCCGGAGCGCGACTTCGATATCTACTACGGCATGGCGGACTGCCGGATCGGCCGCGCCCGCATGGTGCTCCCGGCGCCGTAGCCGCCCGTGGTCCGCGCGCTCGTGCTCGCGACGATCCTCGTCTTCGCGTTCGTCGTGCTCATAACGTCCCTGCGGTTCGGATTGCTCGGCGGCGGTGAGACGCGCTACACGAGTTCTCGCGGGACGCCGAGCCCGCCGCAGAACGGTGTCGACGGCTCACGGACGGCGGCGCCCGTCGAAGGCGAAGCGCCGTGGGCGCTCTCCGCGCTTCCGGAATGCTTCACGCAGCTCACGCGCACGAGCGGCCCGCGCGCGTTCGCGCTGCGCGCGATGCCGCGCGGGGCGCGGCCCGTGATCCCGCCGGCGACGCTGCGCGTCGCGGACTGCGAGCTCGCGGTGCGCGGCACGGTCGCGACCGTCACCCGCGGCCAGAACGTTCTCACGGTGAGCGGCGCGCATCTCTACGTCGCCGGCGCCACCCTCGTACTCGTGCGCGGCGATACCCGAACCGCCGATCTGCGCACGTTCTCACTCGCCGATAAGACGACGCCGAAGTTCGGCCGTTAAGTATCCATGCCAGTCGCGATCCAGCGATATCACGTACGCACGTGCATCGGGAACATCATGCCGCACGTTCGATCTTAACGTCGAGTCGCTACTCGGAGAAGAGAGGAAACGGTATCGCACGATGCCGTCGGCGCCTTCGAACACGTAAGATGTTCTAGCGTATCGAATCTCGTTCTCTGAGCGCCTATGGAAGCGCTCGATATTCGCGAAACGAGAGGCCTTCGAGATACGGCGATCGATCCGAGCTCGTCGGACGTTTTATGCGAACCGTTCGATTATGAAGCCGTCGCGCGCTTCGTAAACATGCGCTCATAGTAGAAACGAGTTCATGGTCATCGATCTTCGCGGCCGCACCGCCGTCGTCACCCGATCGACCGCCGGCATCGGTCGCGCGACGGTGGAAGGCCTTCTCGAGGCGGGGCGGATATCGGGGCTCTCGACGTTCGACGTCGAAGAGCGTCCGGAGATGCACGAGGACACGACAACGATCGCGGAGGCCGTCGAGAAGCGGCGGACGTTTGCGATCATCTCCCATCCCGACGCCGGCAAGACGACGCTCACGGAGAAGCTGCTGCTCTACGGAGGTGCGATCAACACGGCCGGCCAGGTCGCCGCGCGGCGCCGCGCTCGCGCCGTGACGTCGGACTGGATGGAGCTCGAGCGCGAGCGCGGGATCTCGATCACCTCGACCGTCCTGCAGTTCCCGTACCGCGGCCACACGATCAATCTGCTCGACACGCCGGGCCACCAAGACTTCGGCGAGGACACGTATCGCACGCTGCTCGCCGCCGATAGCGCGGTCATGCTGATCGACGCCGCCCGCGGCGTCGAGCCGCAGACGAAGAAGCTCTTCGCGATCTGCCGCGCGCGGCGCATCCCGCTCTTCACGTTCGTCAATAAGATGGATCGGCCGAGCCGCGATCCGCTCGACCTGCTCGACGAACTCGAGAAGGTGCTCGGCATCGGAACGTATCCGATCAACTGGCCGATCGGCAACGGGCCGTCGTTCCGCGGCGTCTACGACCGCCGTTCGCGCGACCTCCATCTCTTCGAACGCACGGAACACGGGGCGAAGCGCGCGCCCGTGCGCGTGACCGACATCGACGATCCCTCGTTCGCGTCGCTCACGGACGAGGCGACGTATCGCGAGTTCCGCGACGGCCTCGAACTGCTCGAGGGTGCGGGCACGGCGTTCGATCGCGAGGCGTTGCTCTCGGGTGAAGCGACGCCCGTGTTCTTCGGAAGCGCCGTGACGAACTTCGGCGTCGCGCTCTTTCTCGACGGGTTCATCGAGATGGCGCCGCCGCCGCGCGCGCGTCTCGCGACGCATCCGGGCGCGAGCGAGCAAGAGCTCGTCGCGCCGGAATCGGAAAACTTCAGCGGCTTCGTCTTCAAGATACAAGCGAACATGGATCCGCGCCATCGCGATCGCGTCGCCTTCTTGCGCGTCTGCAGCGGGAAGTTCGAACGCGACATGACCGTGCAGAACGTCCGCACCGGTAAGGACGTCCGCGTGACGCGCGCGATGAAACTCTTCGCGAGCGATCGCGAGGTCGTCGACGAAGCGTACGCGGGCGACGTGGTCGGGCTCGCGAACCCGGGTTCGTTCGCGATCGGCGATACGCTCTGCAGCGGGCCGCCCGTGCGGTACGACCGCATCCCGTCCTTCGCACCCGAACACTTCGCGACGGTTCGCAACGCCGATACCGGTGCGTACAAATCGTTCGGCAAGGGGATCGCCCAGCTCGCCGAAGAGGGCGCGATCCAGGTGCTCTATCCGGCGGGCCAGGTGCGCAGCGAACCCATCTTCGCTGCGGTCGGCGAGCTGCAGTTCGAAGTCGCGAAGTACCGTCTGCAGGCGGAGTACGGCGTCAAATCCGAGTTCTACCGCTTACCGTACGCGCTCGCGCGCTTCGTCGAGGGCGATGCCGCGGCGATCGAGGCCGCGACCTGGCCTTCGAACGCGCGGCTCGTCGAGAACGTCGCGGGGGAGCGGATCGCGCTCTTCGAGAGCGAGTGGAGCGTCCGGCTCACCGAAGAGTGGAATCCGGGCTTGCGCTTCCGCGCCTTCGATGCGACGGGCTCGGCCGCCGAAGGCCAGCCCGCGCGCTGAAACCGCTGGCGACGGCTTGCGCATTCGGCGACGCTCGGAAGCGCGCATCGGGAGCGACGCGCGGGCGCCGCTTGCGGACGACGCCGTGACCTATGCCGACGTGGTCGCGGCGGCTGCGCGCTTGCGCGGCGTCGCGCATCGCACGCCGGTCGTCACGTCGCGAACGCTCGACGAACGCACGGGCGCGACGGTCTTCCTCAAGTGCGAGAACCTGCAACGCATGGGCGCGTTCAAGTTTCGCGGCGCGTACAATCGGATCGCGCAGCTCGACGGCGTCGCGAGAGCGCGCGGCGTCGTCGCGTTCTCGAGCGGTAACCACGCGCAGGGCGTCGCGCTCGCCGCGCGGATCCTCGGCGTTCCCGCGACGATCGTGATGCCGAGCGACGCGCCGGCCTCGAAGCTCGCGGCGACCCGGGGGTACGGCGCCGAGGTCGTGACCTACGATCGCGAGACGATGAACCGCGGCGCCCTCGCCGCCGAGATCGCGAACGAACGCGGCGCGACGCTCGTGCCGCCGTACGACGATCCGGCGATCGTCGCCGGCCAGGGAACGGTCGCGCTCGAACTCTTCGACGACGTCGCCGATCTCGACGTGCTGCTCGTCTGCACGGGCGGCGGCGGGCTGCTCGCGGGCTGCGCGCTCGCGGCCGCCGAGCTCCGGCCGCGGCTCGCGATCTACGGCGTCGAGCCCGAGGCGGGCGACGATTTCGCGCAGTCGCTCGCGTGCGGCGCACGCGTCGAGATCGCGGTTCCGCAAACGATCGCCGACGGCCAGCAGACCACGTCGCCCGGCGAGCTGACGTTCCCGATCGTCGCGCGGCTCTGCACCGGGATCGTGACGGTCTCCGACGACGAGCTCCGCGCGGCGATGCGCTTCGCGTTCGAGCGGCTCAAGCTCGTGATCGAACCGAGCGGGGCCGCCGCGCTCGCCGCGGCACTGTGCGGCAAGGTCGAGCTCGCTGGGCGCCGCGTCGGCGTGGTCGTCAGCGGCGGGAACGTCGATGCGGCGCGCTACGTCGAGATGCTCGAAGCGACCGAGGTGCGAGAAGCGCCGGCGCAGGGCGGCGCGTCGACGGCCTCGGCAAA
>CAZZZK010000159.1:4079-6307 GCA_964658555.1 Vulcanimicrobiota bacterium
AGACGTCGGCCGGGACGGCCGGGGCTAGACTTCGGCCGGCACGGCCGCGACGGCGGAGAGCGCGCGGGTCAGGATCTCGCAGAGCGAAGCCTGATCCGAGCCGGAGAGCCGGCCGATCGCAGGCGGCGGGACCTGCATCCGTTCGAGAATCCGGTTTCGCATCGCGATCCCGGATTCGGTCATGAAGAGCGCCTTGACGCGGCGGTCGTTCTCGTCGCTGCGCCGCGCGACGAGGCCGCGCGTCTCGAGTTTGTCGACGATCGACGTGACGTTCGAGGCATCGCAGCCGAGCATCGACGCGAGCGCGCTCATCATGAGCGGCCGGTCGGCGCTGAGCTGCCGGAGCGCGAACATCTGCTGCCCGGTGAGTTCGAACGAGGAAGCGATCGTCTCGAGATACGGCTTCGAATTCCGTACGAGTTCGTAGATGAGCTCCCAAGCACGAGCCCCGTCGTTCGCGGTTTCGAACTTGGAATCTGTCATCGCCACCGGATCATTGTACGGTACAATCTTTCTGAGTGCAAGCTATTGACCATCCAGATAGTTGATGTTACAAAGTAATTACTTGATCAACTAAAGGACTAGCTGATCGGAAACGAGGCTCGACGATGCTACACGATTCAACGACGAAAACGGCTCTCGGCCAGTGGTTCGCGGATCTGCTCCGCGGGCCGGTCGTTCGCGACGACACCTATTTCGAACGCCTCGCCGCCACGACCGCGGCGAGCGCCCCGGCCGCGAAGCCGGCCTCCTGCGGCTCGTGCGCTTGATGACGGCCGTCCCCGATAGCGAACTCGTCGATGCGGCCCGGAACGGCTCGGTCGACGCGTTCGGGGAGCTGGTCGATCGCTATCAGCGCCCGCTCGTGCGGCTCGCGTACCGCCTGACCCGCGATTCCGACGAGGCGAACGATATCGTGCAGGACGCGTTCCTGCGCGCTTACCGCCGCATCGACGAGTTCGCGCCGGACCGGCCGTTCTCGCGGTGGCTCTTCGTCATCGCGCGCAATGCGTCGCTCGACACGCTGCGGCGCAAGCGGCGCCTCGTCTTCGCACCGCTCGAGGACGGCCCCGATCGCGAGCTCGGCCCCGAAGACATCGCGCTGCAGCACGAGAGCGCGCGTACCGTTCGCCTCGCCCTCGAAGGCTTGCCGCCGAATTACCGCCGCGTGCTCGAACTCTACTACGTCTCGCAGTTGCGCTACCGGGAGATCGCGCTCGAGCTCGGCATCCCGATCGGCACCGTGAAGACGTACATCTCGCGCGCGAAGCGGCGCTTGCGCGACCGCCTCGATCCGGCGACGGGCGCGCTCGCGGCCTGACCGCGCGGTAGGGGTCGCCGTCCGGGCGGTGAGGCCGGGTGAGCTCGCTCGCCCGGTGCGGCTAGCCCGCCCGCATACCGAGCGCGGCGCGTGCCGCGCGCAGGCCCGGGATCCCGCTCACGCAGCCGCCGGGCGACGCTCCGCTGCCGCAGAGCAGCAGCGCGTCGATCTCGGTCACGGTGGCGAAGCGATCGCCGAGCGTCTGCCCCGGCAGCAATTCTCCGTGAAAGATGTGCCCGCCGCGCAGGCCGAAGCGCGATTCGAGATCGGGCGGCGCTAGGATCTGGCGCGCTTCGATCGCGTTCGGCAGGTTCGGCGCGTAGTTCGCGAGCGTCGCGACGATCGCGTCCGCCGCGGCTTCGCGTTTGGCGTCCGTCCACGGGCCGTCGGCGCGGTCGTACGGATAGTACTGCGCGAAGATCGAGAGCACGTGCTTTCCGGGCGGCGCGAGCGAGTCGTCGGTCGGCGTCTGCATGAAGCATTCGAGCATCGGCGCGGGCGACGCGCCGTCCGCCCGCGCGCGCTCGTAGGCGGTCTGCAGGTAGTCGAGCGACGGAGCGACGTGAACGGTCGCGCGATGCTGCGGTCCGGGCGCATCGCGGCCGGGCCGCGCCGTGTAATCGGGGAGCTCGCCGAGCGCGAGGTTGAGCTTGAGCGAACAGCCTTCGCTGCGCCAGCCCGCGAGTTTTCGCGCGGTCGCGGGCGGGACGTCGGCGGTTTCGACGAGGCCGAACGTCGTGACGGGATCGGCGTTCGAGAGGACGAGCTCCGCTTCGAACTCGGTCCCGTCGTCGAGCGCGACGCCGTACGCGCGGCCGTCGCGCACGAGGATCCGCGCGACCGTCGATTCCGTGCGGAACGCGCAGCCGGCCGAGCGCGCGGAGAGCGCGATCGCCCGCGAGATCGC
>CAZZZK010000160.1:0-6306 GCA_964658555.1 Vulcanimicrobiota bacterium
CTCTCTCACGCGACATGGCGCCCGCAGTTCGAATACCTGCGGCGCCGTTACCGGCTCGTCGCGTCCGAGTACCGCGGGGTTTTCGACGCGCCGAACGGCGCCGCGCACGGCCGGACGCCGCACCCCGCGGCCGACCTAGAGGCGGTGCTACGCGCGGCGGGCGTCGACGCGTGTTCCGTCGTCGCGTGGGGTCTCGGAGCGCAAGTCGCGCTCGGGCTGGTCGCGCGGATTCCGGCGCGGGTCGAGCGCCTGGCGCTGATCAATCCCTCGTTCGCCCGGCCGGTGGCGAAGTCACTGGGCTTGGCGACCGGTCGCGCGCTTTACGCACCGTTGCTCGGCGCCACGCGGATCGCCGCGCCGCTCGTCCACAACCTGCGTTCGCTGGCGGTGACGTCCGACCTCGTGCCGATGCTGCGGCGGCTCGGCCGGACGGCCGAATTCGTACGCTTCACGGGCGACGGTCACGGTCTCTCGCGGAGCGGCAAGCCCCGCAATCGCATCCTGCGGCTGCGCGCGATCGCCCACTGGTTCGTCCGCCACCTCCGGCCGGCCGGCCGGACGGCGGAGCCGGACGCCGCGGGCGCCCTCTTCGCCCCGCTTCCGACGGAAGCGACCGATACCGCGAACGCGGGCGAAGGATCGGGGGCGACCGGCCGAGACCGTGCCGAGAGCGAAGCGGCCGGGATCCGCGCGAGGTAGCGCTCGCGCGCGGCGCTCGTCGACGGCCGCGCGGTCCCCTAACTGCCCGTCCCTTGATAGTGGTCGAGGCCGATGCGCCAGAAGGCGTAGGAGAGGCCGAACCACGCGACGCCGACGACGGGCGTCAGCAGGCCGATCGACGGCGAGAGCGAGAGCGCGGCGCCCGTCTTGTGGAGGAGAAACGTCGCCGGGAAGTAGTTCATGAACGCGAACGGAAAAACGAACGACAGAAAGAAGCGCACGCCCGGCGAGTAGATGCTGATCGGGTAGCGCGTGAAATCCTGTTCGAGCGACATGACGACCCAGCGGAGCGAATCGATCCGCACCACCCAAAACGATGCCGTCGCGACGGCGAGCTGGATCCCGAAATCGATCAGCGCGCCGCCGACGACCACGAGCGGCACGTAGAAGAAGAACGCCGCATCGACGCGGACGTGCGCGAGAGACGTCGCGACCGAAAAGAACATCACCGCGAGGACGAGCTCGTCCGGCCAGATCTGCTGCGGCGTTGTCATCGCTTGAAAGAGCGGGTCGAGCGGGCGCACCAGGAAGCGGTCGAATCTGCCCTCGCGGATCATGTTCGGTACGTCCCCGACCGTGAAGAAGAACGTATTGTGAAAGCCGTGTCCCATCATCCACAGCCCGTACAGGAACGCGAGCTCGCGAAAATTCCAGCCGTTCATCGACGGAAACGTGTGCAGCGTAATCCACAGCGCGACGATGGCCGTTGCGTGATACATGACCGTGAAGCCGACCCACATGAAGAAGTTCGCCCGGTATTCGAGCATCGTCAGCAGATTGATCCGCCAATACTGAACGTAGGCAGCGAGGCTCACGCGTGATCGGTTCCGTGCGCCGCGTCTTCGTCCTCGGCGCGCTCGCCGCGTGTACGCTCGGCGCGGCACCGGACGTCTCGGGATCTCCCGCTCCGCCGCCCGTCGCGACGCCGACCGCGTCGCAGGCGACCGCGCTCTACGACGCCGCGTACGACCGCTGGCGCGCGCTCCCGATCCCGCAATTCGCGACCTACGCCTCGTTGCTGACGGTCGACGTACGCGGCCGTCGCGAGCGGACGCGCGCGTACGCGGTCGCCTATCGCCGCCACGACAACACGTGCCTCGTCGTCGGCGTCCCGCTCGACGTCCGCGACCGGCCGGATGCGGCGCAGGTGACGAACCGCTGCCTCGCCCCCGATTACGCCTTCAATTTCGTGCCGCAGTACGGGGGCTCGGG
Source organism: Vulcanimicrobiota bacterium (assembly GCA_964658555.1). Taxonomy (GTDB): domain Bacteria; phylum Vulcanimicrobiota; class Vulcanimicrobiia; order Vulcanimicrobiales; family Vulcanimicrobiaceae; genus CAZZYZ01. Next base: position 1,933 of record CAZZZK010000160.1, read on the forward strand.
GCCGCTCCCGCTCGACATCGCGACGCCGGCGCCCGAGGAGCCGGGCGCGCAGCGGACGATCGGGCACATCGTCGTCCGTTCGCGTCCCTACGCGATCGCCTACGTCGGCACGGAATCGATCGGCGGCACGGAGACGCAGCACCTGGCGCTCCGGCCGCTCGGCAATCCGCGCGAGCGGATCCTGCGCGACCTCTGGATCGACCCCGCGACGAAGGGGATCGTTCGGCTGCGGGGCGAGACGACGTTCAAGGGCGGCCTCGTGCGGCTCGGTTTTCAGGCCGACTACGCGGAGACGGCGACGACGCAGGCGCTCGTGCGCGTCACCGGCGGGGCGAAAGCGCAGATGCTCCTCGTTCGCGTGAGCGGCGGATTCGCGTACGGGCTCTCGGACGTCGTCTACCCGGCACGCCTTCCGGCGTGGATCTTCGAAGGCCGCAACGCGCGCTCGGCGGGCGCGATGCTCGCGAGCGATCGCGACGCCGTGCGTGCCGATGCCGCGGGCGGCGGAGGAGCGGCCGGCGGCGCCCAATAGGAGGCGCTCATGAGTACTCGGCGGCTTCCGGCCCTCGCTCTTTCGTTCGCGCTCTGTTGCGCGGTCCCGTTCGGCGCCGCGGCGGCACCCGCGCCGCATCGCTTCTCGCCGGACGACCTGCAGCGGATCGTCGGTCTCTCCTCGCCGCAGCTCTCGCCGGACGGCACGCGCGTCGCCCTCGTCGTGACGCGCATCGACGAGATCGAAGATAAATACGTCCGCGAACTCGACCTCGTCGACGTGCGCACGCACGCGGTTCGCGTCTTGACGATCGCGCGGCCCGAGCTCTCGGATCCGGCCTGGTCGCCGACGGGCGACCGGCTCGCCTTCATCACGAAGGACGGCACGACGGCCGTCGGCGGCAAGGACGACGACGCGCACGATCAGGTCTTCGTGCTGCCGATGGACGGCGGCGACGCGCGCCCCGTGACGAAGGCGCCGGCCGGCGTCGAGCAGTTCGCCTGGCGCCCCGACGGTCGGGCGATCGCGTACGCGGCGGAAGACGCGGAGCCCAAGAAGACGGGCGCCGCGCGCTTCCGCGATTCGTTCGAAGTCGGCAACACGCCGATCACGGCGCTCGCGATGCCGAAGCCCGTGCTCCTCTGGACGCTCGATCTGGACGCGAAGGCCGTCCCGCGCGAGCTGACGAGCGATCCCGTCCGCAGCGTCGCGACCGGAGAGGCGCAGAGCACGCTTTCGTGGTCGCCGGACGGATCGGCGATCGCGTTCACGCTCGCGCCGAACGCCGTCCTCAACGACGCGACCCGGGCGCACGTCGCCGTCGTCGACGTCGCGACGGCGAAGCTGCGGCTGCCGACCGGCGGCAGCGATTTCGAAAGCGATCCGCGTTTCTCGCCCGAGGGCGCGAACCTCGCCTACCTGCACTCGACGGCCGACAGTCAGATCACGCTCGCGCAAACCTACGTCACGAGCGCGAAGGCGACGTCGGCGCCCGGGATGCCCGTCACCGCGCCCTACGATCGCGCGGTCCACGATTTCGCGTGGACGCACGACGGCGCGGCGCTGTGGTTCACGTGCGACGACGGCACGGCGGTCGCGCTCGTCCGCGCGCCGCTCGCGGGCGCTCCGCAGCGCATCGACCTCGGCGGCCTCTCTGCGGTCTCGCCGCTGGACGGCGCGATCGGCCGGGACGGCGCGTTTGCTTTCGTCGGAACCGCGAACGCGCAGCCGTCGGAGCTCTACTACCGTCCCGCGAGCGGCGGCGCGCCGATTCGGCTGACGGCGTTCAACGCGGCGACGACCGCGCTCGCGCTCGGATCGAGCGAGACGATCGCCTTTACGGCCGGCAACGGGATGCCGAGCGATGCCGTCCTGCGGTTGCCGCCCGGCTTCGATCCGCACCGGCGCTACCCGCTCGTCCTCGAGATCCACGGCGGCCCGACCGCGGCCTCGACGCAGACGTTCGACCGCCTCGCGCAGCTGATGGTCGCGCGCGGCTGGCTCGTTCTCGAGCCGAACTACCGCGGCAGCGACGATCACGGGCTGGCCTTCCAAAGCGCCGTCCGCTACGATCCCGAGGCCGGACCCGGTGCCGATATCCTCGCGGCGGTCGCGGCGGTCCGGGCGCGCGGCATCGTCGACGACGCGCGGATCGCGGTCTCCGGCTGGTCGTACGGCGGGATCATGACGGCCTGGCTCGCGACGCACGCGACCATCTGGCACGCGGCGGTCTCCGGCGCGTCCGTGAACGACTGGGCCGTCGACTACTCGATCGCCGACGACTCGGAGAGCGATGCCGCGCTCTTCCACGCGACGCCGTGGACGGCGGACGCGCGCGCCGAGTATGCCGCGGCGTCGGCCGTGAATTTCGCGAAGAACGTCACGACGCCGATCCTGCTGCTCAGCGACACGGGCGATAATCGCGATCCGATCGCGACGACGTACGAGTTCTATCACGCGCTGCGCGACAACGGCAAGGACGTGCGCTTCGTCGCGTGGCCCCTGGCGGGACACTTCCCGGGCGATCCCGTCCGAACGCGAGACGTGTACGAGCACTGGGTCGATTTCATCGCGGAGCACCTGCGCTAGCCCCGCGGGCGGCGAACGTGCGCGCGGTCACACCCGGGCGCGACGAGCGCTCCGCGGCTCGGCGAACCGTCGCCGCGGGACGATAACGACGGGGTGAGGCTCCGTTCGGCTCTCGCCCGCGCGTGCGCGACCGCCCTGCTCTGCACGCTGATCGGCGCGCTGACCTTCGCGCTCGGCGCGGCCGAACTCGAACGTGGAACGCGCGCGGAAGACGTCGCGGCCGCCCAGCCCGCGCGCGCGATGCTCCTCGGATCGCTCGCCGCACGGCTCGCGAACGCTCCGCGCGATCCGCGCGTCGAGGCGGCTCTGCGACGCGATCTCGTCGCGGCCGCGGCGGACCTCGTCGCCGAGCAGCGCCGTCTCGTCGACCCCCGCAGCGATCTGCATCTCGAACGCCGGTCGGTGACGGACGCCGGGAGCGTCACGGACGCGACCGAACGCGCCGCGTCGCTCGCGGACCGGATCGCCCGCACGCCGGGTTCGACGTTCGAAGCGCGCCGCGAGCTGCGCGCGCGAATCGCGGCGCTCGCGGCCGCGGACGCCCGCATCGACGGCGCGTATGCGGCGGCGCTCGTGCGGTTGCAGAGCGACGTCGATACCGAGCGATCGGTCGCGGCCGCCTTCGCGTTCGGCGCGCTCGTCATCGAGGGGATCTTCGTCGCGAGGCCGCTCCGGGCGCGCTTCGCGGCGCGGCGCCGCGTCGCGTTCGTACGGGCGACGCCGTCGCTGCGCCGCCGAGCGTGAGCCGGCGTCAGCCTTCGAAGAGCCGCGCGACCGAGGGCAGCCCCTCGCCGAAGGTCGGATGGATGCCGACGAAGTCGTCGAGATCGCGCCACGTGCAGCCGCGCTGGATCGCGAACGCGACCGTGTGCACGATCTCGCCCGCCTCGTAGCCGATCATCGTCGCGCCGACGAGCTTCTGCGTCCTCGCATCGATCGTGAAGCGATAGAAGCCGGTCTCGAGATTCCATTCGGCGCCGCGCGCGTTGTCGGAGAGCGGCGACGTCACGGAGCGTGCGTCGATGCCCGCCGCCCGCGCCTCCGCCTCGGAGAGGCCGGCGCGCGCGAGCTGCGGCTCCGTGAACGTGGTGTAGGCGAGGACGCGATCGTCCTTCGCGCGGGGCGTCCCGTCGAGCGTCGAGACGAGGCGCCGGTAATCTTCCCAGACGACGTGCGTGAAGGCGGGCTGGCCCGCGATCTCGCCGACGGCGTAGACGCCCGGGCACGTCGTTTGGAGGTACGCGTCCGTGACGACGTAGCCGCGGGCGTCGAGCGCGATCCCCGACCGCTCGGGACGCAGGGCCGCGGAGTTCGGCGTGCGCCCCGTCGCGACGAGCAGCCCGTCCGCTTCGACGACGGAACCGTCGCCGAGCGTCACCGAGAATTGCGCGCCGTCGTGCGCGACCTTCGTCGTCCGCGCGCCGAGACGCAGCGTCACGCCGTCGTCGCGCAGCGCCGCTTCGAGGATCGCGGTCGCATCTTCGTCCTCGCGCTCCATCAGCCGCTTCGCGCTGCCGACGATCGTGACGGCGCAGCCCAAACGCCGCGCGCCCTGGCCGAGCTCGGCGCCGATGTAGCCGCCGCCGATCACGACGAGCCGCTTCGGCAGCTCGGTCTGATCGAACCACGTCACGTTCGTGAGATACGGCGTCGCCGCGAGACCGTCGACGTTCGGGATCGCGGGCGAGCTGCCCGCGTCGAGCACGACGATCGGAGCGCGATACGTCTCGCCGCCGGCCTCGACGATTCGTTCGCCGGCGACCGATGCTTCGGCCCTCACGAGCTCGACCGTC
>CAZZZK010000161.1:0-6300 GCA_964658555.1 Vulcanimicrobiota bacterium
CCGCCGCGCCGCTCGCCGCGCACGCGCTGCTCCTCCCGCTCAAGGCCTACGCGATGAGCGCGCTCGCGCCGATTCGCGCCTCGGGCGACGTGCGCTTCACGATGCTCGTCGGGATCTTCACGAGCTTGCTCGCGCTCGCGGGGATCGTCGCGGGTATCGAACGGCTGCACGCGGGGTTGTGGAGCGTCCCGCTCGGCTGGTCGATCGCCTGGACCGTCCGCTCGTGGCTGACGGTCCGCCGGTTGCGTTCGGGCGAGTGGGAGAGGCGCCGGCTCGCCGCGTGAGCGCGCCGCGACGGACTACCAGGGAAGCGCTTCGCCGTCCCACTGCAGGAACGCGCCGCTCCGCTCCGCGGTCAGGCCGTCGATGACGCGCAGCATGCCGTCGGCCGATTCGTCGACGCCGAGCGTCGCGTTCTCGCCGCCCATCTCGGTTCGCACCCAGCCCGGATGCAGCGCGAGAACGAGGATCCCGTCGCTCGCGAGCGCCTCGGCGAGCTGCTTCGAGATCATGTTCAGCGCCGCTTTGCTCGCGGGATACGCGTAGCCCCACGTGCCGTCGGCATCGGCGATCGAGCCGAGCCGCGACGTGATGTTGACGATCCGCGACCCGCGGCCGAGCGACGGCCGGAGCGCCTGCGTGACGAGCATCGGCCCCGCGACGTTCGTCGCGAGCACGGCCATGAAATCGGCGGGAACGACCGCCCCGAGCTCCTGCGCGTTCGCGATCCCCGCGGAGTTGACGAGCGTATCGATTCGCACGCCCGCATCCGCGACGATCGCCGCGGCCGCCGCGATCGATGCGGGGTCGTCCACGTCGAGCCGGACCGGGACGATGCGCCCGCCGCTGCGCGCGGCGAGCGCCGCGAGCTCTCCGCGGTCCGGATGACGCGCGCCCGCATAGACGCGCGCGCCGTCGCGAGCCGCGAAGCGCGTCGCCAGTGCGAGGCCGAGTCCGCGCGACGCGCCGCTGATGAATGTCGTTGCCATACGCGTGCCGTACCCGGCCGGGCCTCAGGCGATGTCTCCCGCGCGCCGCGCGGCGAGGCGTTGGCCCGGGTGCGCTACCGCGCGGCGGTCGTTCCGGGAAGCGTGGGCGAGAAGTCGAGATTCTTCACGAGGAACGCGTAGCGATCGGCCTCGTCGTCGATGATTTTCTCGGTCGGGCGTCCGCCGCCGTGACCGCCTTTCGCTTCGACGCGCAGCAGGATCGGCGCGGAGCCCGCCTGCGCGTGCTGCAGCAGCGCGGCGAATTTGAACGAGTGCGCCGGGAAGACGCGATCGTCGTGATCGGACGTCATGACGAGCGTCGCCGGATAGTGCGTCCCGGCCCGTACGTTGTCGTCGGGCGAATACTTCAGCAGCCAATGAAACGCGTCGGGCGAGGCGTTCGACGAGCCGTATTCCGGGATCCACGCCTTCCCGACCGTCCACGTCTGGTAGCGCAGCATATCGAGCACGCCGACTTCGGGGATCGCCGCGCCGAAGAGATCGGGCCGCTGCGTGAGCGCCGCGCCGACGAGCAACCCGCCGTTGGACGCGCCGTTCGCCGCGAGCTTCGGCGTCGACGTGATCTTGCGGTCGATCAGCATCTGCGCCGCCGCGAGGTAGTCGTCGAAGACGTGCTGTTTCTCGCCGAGGCGTCCCGCGTCGTGCCAGGCGTCGCCGTACTCGCCGCCGCCGCGCAGGATCGCTTCCGCATACGCGCCGCCCATCTCGAGCCACAGCGCGAGGCCGGACGAGAATTCGGGGCCGAGCGAGATGTCGAATCCGCCGTAGCCGTACACGATCGTCGGCGTCGTGCCGTCGTACGGCATGTCGCGCCGGTGGACCACGTAGACGGGAACCTTCGTGCCGTCCTTCGAGATCGCGAAGTCGAGATCGGTGACGTAGGGCGCGGGCGAGAAGGCGATCTTCGGCTTCGCGTAGATCGTGCTCGCTCCGGTCCGCGTGTCGTAGCGATAGATCGTCGTCGGGAACGTGTACGAGGCGAAGCTGTAGTAGGCGTAACGCTCGGAGCGCCGCGCGCTCGGCACGCCGCCCGTGCCGATGTCGGGGAGCGCGAGCGATCCGAGCGGCCTCCCCGAGAGGCTCGCGATACGCGTCACCGAGTGCGCGTCGTGCAGGTAGCCGAGATAGAACCGGTCTCCGATCAGCGAGACGGCGTCGAGTTTATCGCTCGTCTCCGGTACGACGTCTCGCATCGCGTGCGCGGGATCGGCGAGATCGACCGCGACGAGGCGCGCGTGCGGCGCGCCCGCATTCGTTAGGAGGTAAACCGTCGTGCCGTCGTCGCCGACGACGGTGTACGATACGTTGGGGTCGAGCGCGAAGACGGGCCGGAACGCCGTATCGGGCTCCTCCGGCCGCTTCCAGCTCACGCCGTTGCCGTCGCCCTTGCTGCGGTAGAGAAAGACGAAGCGTTCGTCTTCCGTCGTACCGGCGCCGACGAACTCGTCGGGATGTGCGGTCGAGGCGTAGACGACGCGGTCGCTCGACTGCGGCGATCCGAGCGCGTGGAACATCACGCGCTGCACGCCGAGCGCCGAGAGCGTCGCGTTCGCCGCCGTCGGTGCGTCGTAGGCGGAATAGTAGAAGCCGGTATCGCCGACCCACGCCGCGTCCGAGAACTTGCTCCAGACGAGCGTATCGGGCAGGTCGGCACCGGTCGCGACGTTGCGGACGTGCCACGTCTGCCAGTCCGAGCCCGACGATTCGGTCGCGTAGGCGAGATAGCGGCCGTCGCGCGTGACGGAGGTTCCGGCGAGTGCGACGGTGCCGTCGGCCGCGAGGGCGTTGGGATCGAGCAGGACGCGAGGCTCGGCGTCCGGCGCGTCGCGAACGTAGAGCACGCTCTGATTCTGCAAGCCGCGATTGCGGAAGAAGAACGTCTTCGCGCCCTTCGTGAACGGCGTTCCGAGTTTTTCGTAATCGAGCAGCTTGCGGTACGCCGTCTCGATCGCCGCGCGCTGCGGGATCGCATCGAGGTACGATCGCGAGAGCCGGCCTTCGGCTTCGACCCAGCTCCGCGTCTGCGGCGAGTCGACGTTTTCGAGCCAGCGATACGGGTCGGCGACCGGCGTCCCGAAGAACACGTCCGGCTTCGAATCGCGCGGCGCGGCGGGATACGCGAGCGGGACGGCCGCCGCGAGAGCGGGGATCGCTAGCGCGATCGACGCGAGAGTGATGACGAGACGCCGCATCGGCCGGAGCTACCGCGAAAAGGTGAGCGCGCCTGCCGACGAACGGCCGGCGCGCGAATCAGCCGTCGAGGCGAACGGTCGGCCGCTGGCCGCGGATCGTCGTCGCGCGGAGCGCTCCGATGATCCGCTCGGCGTCGCTCTCCGGCACGTCGACGAGCGAGAACTGATCGGAGACGCGGATCGCCCCGATCTTACTCGCGTGGATGCGCGCCTCGCCCGCGATCGCGCCGACGAGGTCTTTGGGACCGACCTGCGCTTGGCGGCCGGCTCCGATGTAGATCCGAGCGGTCTTCCCGGACCCGCTCGAATGCACGTGAACCCGGGGGCTCGCGGGCGAGAGGCGGGGCCGCTCGACGGGGACCGCGACCGGTGCGATCTCGACGTCGCGCGTGGTCGCCGCGCGCGAGGGATCGGCGAGCGCGAGGGCGGCGGCGGCGATATCGCGCGGATCGTGTTCGAGCGCGAGCGCGTCGACGATGGCGCGATACGACGCGTTCGTCGCGGGCGAGGCGAGCGCTTCGCCGAGCGTCGTCTGCAATCGCTGCAGCCGATGCGCGCGCAGATCGTCGAGCGTCGGCAACTGGGCGATCGAGATCTTACGCTTCGTGACGTATTCGATGTTCTGCAGCATGCGCCGGTCGCGCGGATCGAGCAGCGTGATCGCGACGCCTTCCCGGCCGGCGCGCCCCGTCCGGCCGATGCGATGGACGTAGGCGTCGGGCGACGCCGGGACGTCGGCGTTGACGACGTGGGAGACGTGATCGATATCGAGGCCGCGGGCCGCGACGTCGGTCGCGACGAGAACGGTGACCGTCCCGTCGCGGAAACGGCGCATCACGCGGTCGCGTTGCTCCTGAGAGAGCCCGCCGTGGAGCGTCTCGGCGCGGTAGCCGCGCTCCGCGAGCGCCGCGCCGAAGGCGTCGACCTCGGTCCGCGTGCGGCAGAAGACCATCGTCGCGGTCGGGCTTTCGAGCTCGAAGATGCGTGCGAGCGCCGCGACTTTATCGCGCCGCGTCACGGGATAGGCGACCTCGCGAACGCGCGGGGCTTCGCCGGGCTTCGCGACCTCGCGGGCGATCGCGATGCGTTCGGGATCGACGAGATGCTTGCGCGCGATCCCGAGGATGCGCGGCGCCATCGTCGCGGAGAAGAGCGCCGTCTGACGCTTGACCGGAATCGCTTCGAGCAGTGCGTCGAGTTCGTCCGCGAAGCCCATGTCGAGCATCTCGTCGGCCTCGTCGAGCACGACGAATTCGACCGCGTCGAATGCGAGACTGCCGCGGCGGAGATGATCGAGCGCGCGTCCGGGGGTCGCGACGACGACGTCGACGCCGCGCTCGAGGACGCGGACCTGCTCGCGGATCGGCTGGCCGCCGTAGATCGCGACGACGCGCTGCCGCAGCACGCGGCCGTAGCCCGCGATCGAGGCCGCGACCTGCAGCGCGAGTTCGCGCGTCGGCACGAGCACGAGCCCGCGCGGCGCCACGATCGTCTCCGTCGCCGCGGCGAGTCGCTGAAGCAGCGGTAGCGCGAACGCGGCCGTCTTCCCCGTCCCCGTCGCGGCTTGCCCGAGCACGTCGCGCCCGGCGAGCAGCGGCGGGATCGCCGCCCGCTGGATCGCCGTCGGCTCGGCGTACCCGAGCGCGGCGAGCGCCGCCGAAAGTTCGTACGAAAGCCCGAGCGTCGTAAAGCCGCCGGGCTGTTCGGTCGTCGTGATAACCGCGGCCGCGGGTTCGATCAGCGTTGCATCCACCAGGGGTCGTAGACACGTCGCACGTCACACCGGTTGCAGCCGCGCGCGACCGGAAGCGGGCGCGCGCGCGTGGAAGCCGCGCCGTATGAGCGTGGTGAGCGATCTCGCGGAGTTCGTTCGAACGCGGCGGCTGGACGCGGGCCTCGCGCCCGCGGTCCTCTGCGAACGCGCGGGCCTCGACCTCGCGCACTACCTGCGTTTCGAGGCGGGCGATCCGTCGGCGGCGCACGAGCACGACGTCGCGCGCGTCGCCCGCGCGCTGCGGCTCGACGCGACGGAGACGCGCCGGCTGCTCGATCTCGCGGAGCGCGCGCTCAGCTTCTCGCCCGGGCGCACCGTGCCGTACGCCGTGATCCCGCCGCATCTCGTGCGGCTCGTTCAAGCGCTCGATGCGGGGCCCGCCTACGTCATGGGTCCGCGCTGGGACGTCTACGCCTGGAACCTCGCCTACGACGTCGCGTTCGCGTTCGGCGGCGCGACGGCGGTCCGGCCGCACAACGTGCTCTGGTCGCTCTTCATGGACGATCGCAGCAAGGAGCGGTTTCCGGCCTGGCACGACCTGACGCGGCGTGCGGTCGCGATGTTCCGCGCGGAGGCAGCCGCGCACGTCGGCAATCCGGATTTCTCGAGTCTGATCGCGTCGTTGCGCGCGATGTCGCCCGAGTTCGAGACGCTCTGGCAACTGCACGAGACGGTCGATCCGCACGCCGTCTCCCTCCTCGAGCTCGAGCATCCGACGCTCGGACGCGTCGCGTACCGAACGTCGAATTTCCCGGTTCCGGAGATGCCGGACTTCACGCTCGTCGTGCACGTCGTCGAGAGCTCGCCGCGGCTGGTGCTCTCCGCCTCGCCGCGGCGCGAGCGGCTCGAGCAGCGACTCGAGACGCTGCTCGAAGCGAGCCTCGCGCTCGGCTCGTCGCTCGACTACGAACGGACGGTCGAGAACGTCGTACGTTTCGTCGCGACGCGCTTCGCCTCGTACGCGCTGCTCGACGTCGTCGCACCGGGCGGCGACGCCTTCGAACGCGCGGCCGTCGCGCACGGCGATCCGGCGCGCGAAGCGCTGATCGAACGGCTCGCATCGTTCGTTCCGCCGAGCGAGAACGTGCTGACGCATCCCGTCGTGCGCGCGATCGCGCGGGAGCGCTCGACGCTCGAGATCGTCGACGCGGCGTGGATCGCGGGCGCGCAGATCTCCGAGGAACACGGCGAGGTGATGCGGGCGCTCGAGCTGCGGTCGCTGCTCGTCGTGCCGGTCGTCGGCGCTCAGGGCGTGATCGGCGCGCTGACGTGCGCGCTCGACGAGCACGCGGGGCGCCCGCCGTACGACAGCGGCGATATCGCC
>CAZZZK010000162.1:0-6293 GCA_964658555.1 Vulcanimicrobiota bacterium
GCGCGCAGCCGCGCGAGTTCGGCCGTCGCGTTGGGCGAGACGGGCGCGTTCTCGCTGACCTCGACGACGATCCGCGCCGGAACGCACGCCAGCCGACGCGCGAGATCGTCGAGCGCGACGCGCGCGACGCCCGATACGGCGAGCGTCGCCGGCGAGACGTTGACGTGCAGCGAGCCTTCGAACGCACGCGGCATCGCTCGAGCGACCGCGGCGATGCAGCGGACGTCGAGCTCGCAGCTGCGGCCGAGCCGCTCGGCGACGGCGAACGCTTCCGCCGGCGTGACGAAGTCGTCGCCGAAGCGCGCGAGCGCTTCGTGCCCGACCGTCGCGTCCGTGAGCGCCGAGACGATCGGTTGGAAAAGCATCTCGGGATCGCTCGCCGACGCGAGCACGCGGTCGAGCGCGAGCCGTCGCGCGATCAGGCTCTTCGACGTTTCGAAGAGCGCCGGTTCGAAGACGACGATCGCGTTGCGGCCGCGGTGCTTCGCCTCGTAGAGCGCGACGTCGGCACCGTCGCGCAGCGCCTGCGGGTCGCCGCCGAGCCGGCCCTGCGCGAGACCGATGCTGAGCGTCGTCCCCGGGATCCGTACCGAAACCGATGCGTGCAGCGCGCGCACCGCGGCGTCGGCATCGGCGAACGTCGCCGTTTGAAACGCGACGGCGAACTCGTCGCCGCCCAAACGAAACGCCCGCCCGGTGGGAACGGCGGCGAGCAGCGCGCCGAGCTCGCGCAGGACGGCGTCGCCGCGAGCGTGGCCGAAGCGATCGTTGACGAGCTTGAACTCGTCGACGTCGAGCAGCGCGAGATGCCACGGTTCCGCGCCGTGCGCGGCCTGCGCCTCGCCGAAGGCCCGCGCGTTCGCGAGTCCGGTGAGCGCGTCGGTCAGCGCGGCCGACTCGAGCATCTCGACGCGCGAACGCATCGCGTCTCGGGCGCGCTTGCCGTACTCCCGAACGACGAGCGAGAGCGCGACGATCGAGATCAGTCCGAACGCTCCGAGAAAACCGTAGGCGAGCGCGAACCGGTGCTGCGTCTCGTCGAGCCGCAGCAGCGCGATGTTCGCGGAGCGATTGTAGCGGCGCTCGGCGTCGGTCGCGACGTGCTCGATGCGATCGTAGACCGGATCGATCTCGTCGTGGATCGCCGCGGCGCGCCGATCGTCGTCCGCCAGGCTCGCGACGAAGAGCCGGCGGATCGCGCGCTCGTAGAGGCGATTGTCGGCGACGAGACGGTCGATCGCCGCACGGTCGTCCGCCGGTGAGATCGGCCGCAGCCGAAGGACCGTCCGATCGACGAGCGAGACCGCTCGCGCGTGCAGCGGGATGACGAACGTCGCTCGTTCGAGACGCATCTTGCGCTCGAGGGTCTCTTCCTCGGCGATCCAATAGCGCGCTTGTTTCCAGCCGTCGCTGAGGGTGCCGAGCTGGCGCGATCGCTCGCTCGTACGCAAGGTGACCGACGTCGACCAGAGCCCGAGCGCCGTCATCGCGACCGCAAACGCGACGATCGCGATGTTTGCAAACCGGGCGATGATCGTCGTCGCTGCCATGGCGCTATTCGGAGTTTCGGCCCGACGACCGGTACGCGTTAACGGGGCTGCGGCGATGTCACGCATCGCCGCCGAGCGCCGATTATCGAAGCGCTCGCTAACGTCGCGGAAGCCGCCGGCAGCGGAGCTGCGTCTTCGCTAAAACTCTTTGTACGGCAAAAACTTCGAGTCGAGCGTGATCACCGCGCGCTCGCCCCTGCGTTCGCACGAGATTTTGAGATCGATCGCGCTCAGGATCCCGTCGCCGAACGTTTCGAAGGTCCAATCGCGAATGGCGTCGCCGTAGACGTCGATGAGTTCGTGCAGGCGGTAGACGAGCGGATCGGAGTTTCGGATCGGCGGCTCAGTGAGCGGGACGAGGGACGACTCGTCGATCTGTAGTGCGCTCGCGAGTTTCGCCGCGGTCTCGATCGTGAGTTGCCCTTGGCCGGAAAGAACCGCGCCGAGCCAGATCGGGCTCTTGCCGATCGTCTCGGCGAGGCCGGTGAGCGAGAGGCCCAGTTCGCGCCGGCGCTCGCGCAGATCGGCGAGCAATTCTCCGAGCATCTCCGCGGTCGGGGTCGTCGTGATTTGCGTGTTCATGCCGACCACATGCGGCGGGACCGTCCCAACGCCTTCGCGCGGCCGCCGTCGTTCGACGGCCGGCCGTCCCTCAACGGTCGGTTTGTCTGTCTCGCGGGTGCGCGTCGTCGTACGTCTTGCGCATGTGCTCGACGGAGACGTTCGTGTAGATCTGCGTGGTCGCCAGGCTCTCGTGGCCGAGCAGCTCTTTGATCGTCATGAGATCCGCGCCGTTTTCGAGGAGATGCGTCGCGAACGAGTGACGCATGACGTGCGGCGTCGCGCGGATCGATAGTCCCGAAAGACGTTCGAAGGTCTTGACGATCTCCCAAACCGCTCGAACGCCGAGCCGCTGCCCGCGGCGGCCGACGAAGAAGGCCGGATCGTTCGTGCGCGGCCGATGCCCGAGGTAGACTCGCATGGCGTCGGCGGCCGACTCGTTGATGAGGACCGCGCGCTCCTTATCGCCCTTTCCGACGACGCGCATGATCCGTCGATCGAGGTCGGCATCGGCGAGGTCGAGGCTCGCGATCTCCGCGCGCCGGATACCGCTCGCATACAGACACTCCATGATCGCGCGGTCGCGGTAGCGCTGAAAATCCGTGCGGCCCGCGGGCGCCGCGGTTCGCATCAGTCGCGCGACGTCGTCCTCGCGCAGGACCTGCGGAAGGCGTTTGGGGAGCTTCGGCGGCTCGATGCCGACCATCGGATCGTCGCCGCGAACGCCCTCGACGACGAGGTAGCGGTAGAAGCGCCGCAGCGCGACGAGTTTGCGCCGGATCGCCGCCGGCCGATACCGCCGTTTGCCGGCGAGTTCGGCGACGAAGGCCTTTACGTCGGCGCGCGTCGCGCCCGTCGCGGCGCGCCCGAGGTACGCGGCGAAGAATTCGAGGTCGCGCGCGTACGCTTCCGCGGTGCGCGCGGAGCGGCCGCGTTCGAAATGGAGCTCGTGCACGAACGCGGCGATCGCGGGATCGTCCGGCTGATAGTACGCGAGCGCTCCGGTCGCGCTTCCGCGACGCGCCCGTGACGCGGCGGCCATGATGTTCGCGATTCGACGACCCCGCCCGCGATGCTCTTTCGGTCCGGGCGGCTCGCTACGTGCGGCTCCGCTTCGAGGGCACGAACGAGGTGTCGCCGTTCAACGTCCGCGCGAGCGCTTCGGGAAGCGCTTCGATCGCGTCGACGAGCACGGCGATCGAGTCGGAGACGGCCGGCGTCCCGCGAGGCGCTTCGGCGGCGAGCAGCGCGAGTGCGACGCCGACGCCGTGTGCGACGCTCGCGATCGCATCGCGTTCGTCCGGGGCGAACGATTCGCCGAGCTGTTTGGGACCGACGACGAGCGCGCCGAGGAGTCGGCCGCCCGCGGACATCGGGAAACAGTATTCGCCGCGTACCGACGTCTCGAGGCCGCGCAGCGACACGACGTCGCGCGTGGCCCGCAGCGTGACGAGCGCGGGGTCGTTCTCGTCGATCCCGCCGTACGTCCGTTCTCCGTCGTACGTCAGGACGTTCGCCCACGTGCAATCCGTGCGATCGCGCAAGATCGCGATCGTTCGCTCGACCACGAGCGCGGGGTCCGAGATGAACGCCGCCTCTTTCGAGAACGCGCGTAGCGCGCGCTCCGCCTCGTGCCTCTTGCGGAAGAAGACGTTGTCGACGAAACGATCGGTAAGCGTGTGGATCGGATGGATCGCGAGGCCGAGCGCGAGCGCGAGCAGCGCGCTGACCGTGACGTTCGTGCTGCGGCTCGCCGACGCGAGCCAGCCGCCGAGCGCCCATTCCACGAGCGAGAAGGCGCCGACGACGACGAGCGACACGGCCGCGAAGACCGCCGCGCGATTCAGTGCGAATCCGACGTCGAGCAACCGGTGTCCGAGTAGCGCATAGCTCAGGCCGATCGCGGCTAGCGGAAACGAGAGGTTCATGATCGCGGCGTCAATCGGCCAATCCGCGCCCGCGAGGCCGAAGACGTAGAACGCGAGCGGCGCGACGTAGAGAATCGAGAGTGCTCCGGTCGCCCACGCGACGCGCGAGCGCTCGGCGCCCCGCGCGTCGCGAATCGCGAGCAACGCGCACGCGAGCGGGAGCGCGAATGGCAGCCCGTCTGCGAACGACCCGTATGCGAGCGACGCGAAGAAGCCGAACGACGGATCGACGACGCCGCGCCAGTATCCGATGCGCATCCAGGCTGCCGCGAGACCTCCGAGGAGCGCGACGGCGTAGGCGGCGTTCGTCAGCGCGCGCCGCGTCTTCGACGGTGGAGCCGCAAAACGGAGCGCGTACGTCGCGAGCAAGACGAGGCCGAGATTGCGGAGGGCCTCCGATACGGCGTAGCCGCCGGCGGTCGACGCATCGTTCATCGTGTCCCAAGCGCCGAAGTGTCCGAAATCCTGACCGAGCGCGATGAAGACGAGCGTCGCCGACAGCAGCGCGACGTCGGCGCTCTCCGGCCGTGCGAACAACAAAACGCCCGCGACGACGAGCATGACGAAGATCCCCGCAAACCCGACGTAGAATTGCCATCTGATCGCGCGCCAAAAAGGAGAGTCGGCGATGTTGCGATTCATGTCGATGCGGACGACGCGGCTCGAGCCGGCGCGGACGATCGGAAGCGCGTAGCGCCTTCCGACCTTGAGATAACTGTCCCAGTCTTGACGATCCGAAGGCGACATCGCTTTGAGATCGATCATGTCGCCGGCTCGAAGGCCATCGCGGCTTAACGGCGATTGCGGATCGACTCGGTCGACGCGTACGACGAACGGTCGGACGTTCGTCGTATCGACGTCGCCGTAGCCGTCGATGACGTGCGCGTAGACGACGCTCGCGATCAGTTGGACGAGCGCGAACACGCACAACGTTAAGAGGGCGCGCTGTCGCACCTTCGCGCGGAGCATGCGTGCGAGAGTTACGTACGCCGTCCACGGTTCCTAGAGTGATTCCGCCGGAGGGCCGGGCGGTGTGTCGAGTTTGACGAAAGGCGGGCAGGCGGCCGCGGACCTCTTCAGCCGTTCCACAGCGCATTCACATCCTAGAATCGTAGTTTCATGATGTACGATCTGCGGTGGAGAACGCAGCGAGGCGCGGGGGTGACGGGAGCCGCCGCACCGGTCGACGACCGTCGGGGCCGGGGACTACGTCGAGCGGTCGCGTTCTCCGAAGTCGATGCCGCTCAGCGTCGCGGTGAGGCTCGGACCGTAGATGCGCGCGAGGAGTGCGGGAGACGCGGAGACGGCGGGCTCGACCCGCGCGACGTAACGTTGCCACGCGAGGCCGATCAACTGCGCCGCGATTAAGGTCGTGCGAAGTTTGGTCATCGACGCTCTGCCGGCGAGCAGGCGCGCGACGGGCGCTTCGATCCCCGCGGCGACGATCGAGGCCAGCCGTCGTGCCGCGTCCTCGTCGCTCGCGGCGGCGCGCAGTAGCGTTCCGAGTATCGAGGTGCCGCCGTCCGCGTCCCAGCGTTCGAGAAAGCCCGCCACGATCTCGTTTCCGGCGATGCCGGCGTTTGGGCCGTCCCGACCCGGGTGCGTCCGGCCGTGAGGCGGCCCCGGTCGGCCGGTGGGCGCCTCCTGCGTTACGGCGGCGAACAGCGCCCGTTTCGAACCGAAATAGTGATGGACGAGCGCGTTGTCGACGGCCGCATCGCGCGCGATGGCGCGCAGCGACGTCTTGTCGTAGCCCTGTGCGGCGAACGCCGTGCGCGCGATTGCGAGGATCGCCGCTCGGGTGTCCGGCCGTCCCGAACGACGCCCGCGGCGAGGCGCGGCCTTCTTCACCGTCCGTATTTCATCGTGTGATGAATTTGCGTTTGGAGAGGGGTCGGACCTGCGCGTCGAGGAGCGATCGCACGCGCGAGCGCCGACGGACGTGTCGAGGAGCTTCTATCGTGCGATAGAACGCGTCGCTCGGAAGAGGGAGGCCCCATGACTCGTTTCGTTCGCACCGCCGTCGTCGCCGGCGCGTCGCTCTGTGCCACGGCGCTCGCCGCTCGGGCCGATGCGCCGGTCACCGTCGGCGTCGTCCTCAAGACGCTGAGCAACCCGTACTTCATCGCGGTCGGCGACGCCGCGAAGGCCGAGGCGAAGAATCGAGGCGCCGTCGCGATCGTCGTCGCCGGAAAATACGACGGCGATAATTCGTCGCAGATCTCCGAAGTGGACGATCTCGTGACGCGCGGGG
>CAZZZK010000163.1:0-2749 GCA_964658555.1 Vulcanimicrobiota bacterium
CGACGGGCGCGCGGGCGCGAAGGCGGGCTTCGTGCCGGTGACGGCCGACGTGACCGCTCGCGGCTCGGGGCCGCTGCACGTCGTGCTCGCGACGCTTCCGTCCGGCCGCATCGCGCTCGCGCCGGCGCTCCCCGTCATCGGGAACGTGACCGTCGCGACCGGTTCCGCGCAGAGCGCGCACGCGCTGCCGCTCGCCACCTCGACGCTCGACCGCAGCGCGATCTCGCTCTCGCAGGCCTCGTCGAGCGACGGGCTGCTCCGGCAACTACCCGGCGTCGACCGGGATCGCGGGAGCAGCGCCTTCCAGAACTACGGGCTGGCGCGCGTCTCGTTTTCGGGCGCGGGGACCGATCGCGGCGTCGTCCTCGTCGACGGCGTCCCCGCGCAGGACGGCTTCGGCGGCCAGATCGATTGGCAGGCGTATCCGACCGACGAGATCGTGCGCGCGGAACTGCTGCGCACCGCGGGATCCGCGCTCTACGGATCGGGCGCCGTGGGCGGCGTCCTCGAGCTTTCGACGTTCGGGCCGCAGACCGGGGCCGGAACCGTCCCGGCGGGCGCGCTCGCGCTCGGCGCGGGCACGAACGCCCAGAGCGACGATTCGCTCCTCGCGAGCGCCGGCATCGGCCCGACCGTCGGCGTCTCGATCGCGGGCGTTCACCGCGAGCTCGCCTACCGCGACCTCCCGCCCGCCTACTCGACGCCGATCGATACCGCCGCGATCTCGCAGAGCGATTCCGAGCATCTGCGCGCGCGATACGCGAGCGGGCGCACCACGGTCGACGGGGCCGTTCTCTACGGCGAC
The DNA here is from genome assembly GCA_964658555.1 of Vulcanimicrobiota bacterium. Lineage (GTDB taxonomy): Bacteria > Vulcanimicrobiota > Vulcanimicrobiia > Vulcanimicrobiales > Vulcanimicrobiaceae > CAZZYZ01. The sequence goes on from CAZZZK010000163.1 coordinate 806, forward strand.
GATTCGCAGTACGAGGGGCGCCCGAACTACGATTTCAACCGGTACGTACGACAGGAGAACGTCGCGGCGACCCAGCGCATCGGCGCGCTGCTCGCGAAGGGCGGCTATTACGTCCGCGACACGACGGTCGACAATCTTTCGGATCAGTTCCCGACCGCACCCGGCGTGCAGCGCTACCACCAGCACGTGCCGACGGACGAGAACGGCTTCTACGGAACGCTGACCGCATCGCCCGGAACGTCCGACTTCGTGATCCTCGTCGATCAAAAGCGCGTTCAGGGGCAGAGCCAGCAGAACGGTCCGACCGATCTCCTGCAGGCGCTCGGCACGGGCGTCGCGCTCTATCAGGGCGTCGGCTTTCAAGCGACGCTGCGCTCGAAGCACGCGGAAATACTGCTCGGCGGGCGGGCCGATCGCGTGCGCTACGACGATCTCGCACTCGAGACGGTGACGGCCGGGAAACCCGCGTTCGACGACGTCGCCGGGCACGAGGTCGGCGCCCTCTCGCCGCGCGCGGCGTTGCGGTACGACCTCACGCCGCGGATCGCCCTGCGCGTTTCGAGCGGCGGCGGTTTTCGCGCTCCCTACCTCAACGAGCTCGTTCGCGGCTTCAACGTCGGGGCCGTCGTCATGGCGCCCAATCCCGAGCTCGTGCCCGAGCGGAGCCGGACCGACGGCGAAGGGCTCGACGTGCTCCTGGGCGCCGGGCGCCTCGCGCTCGATTTCGTACAGACGCGCGTGAACGACGCGATCGCTTTCGAGACGATCTCGCGCACGTTGATGCGGCGCGAAAACCTCGATCGCACGCAGACCGACGGCGAGACCCTCGAGCTCACCGAGCCCGTCGCCGCCTGCACGCGGCTGCGCGTCTCGGGCACGCTCCAAAATCCGCGCGTCGTCGCCGGGCCGGCGGCGATCGTCGGAAAGCAGCTCACGTTCGTGCCGAACGCCTCCGCGACCGTCGGCATCGACGCCGGCGGTCCGGGCCCGATCTCCTATTCGTTGAACGGATCGTATCTCGGCCAGACCTATTACGACGATCTCAACACGCAGCCGCTCGGCGCGACGCTGCTCTTCGGAGCGACCGTCCGTGCCGCGCTGCCGGGCGGTTCGACGGCGACGCTCACCGCAGAAAATCTGACCCGCCAGCAATACCTCGCTTCGATCGACCGGTATGGAACGCCGCAAACGATCGCGCTGAAGATCGCCCTGCCGCTCGGCCCGCACGTCTCCGCGCGACCGTCCGGCTGCACGCCGTCGTAGCGAACCGCGGCGTGAGCGGCGACAGGGGCGCGCTCCCGACCGGCACCGTGACGTTCCTCTTCAGCGACGTCGCCGGCGCGAGCGGCGGCGCGCCGGACGAGGCGGTCCGCGCGGCTCTCGGCGCGCACCGCGGCCACGTCTTCAAGACGATCGGCGACGCGTTCTACGTCGCGTTCACGAGCGCCGAGGATGCCGTCGCCGCCGCGCGCGCGGTGCAGGCGGTGCCGGGCGACGGCGGCATCCGCATCGCGATCCACACCGGCACCGCGGACGAACGCGACGGCGATTACTTCGGACCCACCGTCAATCGCGTCGCACGCCTGCTCGCGATCGGCCACGCCGGTCAGATCCTCGTCTCCGAGATGACGGCCGAGCTCGTGCGCGCGAACCTTCCGGCCGCGACGGCGCTCCGCGATCTCGGCACGTACCGGCTCAAGGATCTCACGCGGGCCGAGCGCGTCTTCCAACTCGCCGGACCCGGGCTCGCGGACGATTTCCCGCCGCTGACGTCGCTCGATGCGTTCTCGAACAACCTGCCGCAGCAGGTCACGACGTTCGTCGGCCGCGAGTCCGTCGTCGCGGATATATCCGCGCTCGTCCGGCGCGAACGGCTCGTCACGGTCGTCGGGTCGGGCGGCATCGGCAAGACGCGGACGACGCTCGAGGTCGGGATGCGGTCGC
>CAZZZK010000163.1:2759-6275 GCA_964658555.1 Vulcanimicrobiota bacterium
CGGACTACGGCGACGGCGTCTGGTTCGTCGAGCTCGCCGCGATCTCGGCGCCGCCGCTCGTCGCGAGCGCCGTCGCCCAGGCCGTCGACGTGACGCTGCTCGCCGACGAGAAGCCGCTCGCCGCGCTCGCGGGCGCCCTGCAGGCGAAGCGGCTGCTGCTGATCCTCGACAATTGCGAGCATCTCCTCGACGCGGTCGTCCCCCTCGTCGAATCGCTCCTGCGGCGCTGCCCCTGGATCGCGATCCTCACCTCGAGCCGCCAACCGCTCGGTATCTCGGGGGAGACGACGTACCGGATGCCGTCGCTCGCCGTCCCGCCGCCCGAGGAGGTCGCGGCGAGTCCCGAGTCGATCGCCGGCTTCGAGGCGATCGCGCTCTTCACGGAACGCGCGCGCGCCGCCGACCCGTCCTTCGCGCTCACCGCCGCGAACGCGCCGATCGTCGCGGACATCTGCCGCCGCCTCGACGGGATCGCCCTCGCGATCGAACTCGCGGCGGCTCGCCTGAAGCTGCTCGGACCGGCGCAACTGCGGCGCCGCCTCGACGAACGGTTCCGCATCCTCACGACGGGCAATCGCGCGGCACTGCCCCGCCAGCAGACGCTGCGCGCGCTCATCGACTGGAGTTTCGATCTGCTCTCGGCGCAGGAGCGCGACCTCTTCACGCGTCTCGGCGTCTTCGTCGACGGGTTCACGGTCGACGCCGCGGTCGCGCTGTTCGATCGCGAAACGTCGGACGAGTTCGAGATCTTCGACGGCCTCGCGTCGCTCGTCGAGAAGTCGCTCGTCGTCGCCGATCTCGGCGGCGCGGCGCCGCGCTATCGGCTCTTGGAGACGATGCGCGATTACGCGGCGGAGAGGCTCCGCGCGTCGGGCGAGTTCGACGCGATCGCGAGCCGGCAGCTCGCGCACCTGCACGGGCTTTTCGTACGCGCGGGCGAGGAGCGCGAGCGCAGCGGCCGCGAGAGCGCGGAGGACGGCCTCGCGCTCGAGATCGACAACGCGCGCGCCGCGCTCGAATGGGCGCTCGAACGCGGCGAGGAGCGCGTCGCGGCGACGCTGTTCGGCGCGACGCCGCTGTGGGAACGGCTCGGCTTCTACGAGGAGGGGATCGCGCGCGCGCAGCGGCTGATCGCCGCGCAGCCGCCGGACGCCGCGCATACGGAGCGCGCGAGACTCTCGATGCGGCTGGCGTCGCTCTGGGCGGGAAGCGGCCATCACGTCGTCGCGCTCGAGGCCGCCGCGGGCGCCGTGGCGACGGCGCGCGCGGCGAACGATCCGAGCGCGCTCGCGGACGCCCTCGTCGAACACGCGATCGCGCTCATTCGCCGCAAGCGATACGCCGAGGCCGCGGCCGCACTCGACGAGGCGGAGCGCGTCCCCGTCACGCCCTGGCGCCGGCTCGATCTCCTGCGCGCGCGCGGGAATCTGGCCGCGAGCGCGCGGGATCACGAAGCCGCCGCGCGCGCCTTCGAGACGCTCATGAACCTGCAGCGCACCGCGGGCAACGGCCGCGGGCACGCGATCGCCGTGCTCAAGCTCGCCGAAACGACGCACGCGCAGAATCAGACGCCGCGCGCGATCGAACTCGTGCGCGAGATCCTACCGCACGCCGTCCTGCTCGGCGATAGCGCCCTCCACGCGAACGTGCAGACCAATCTCGCGGGCTACCTCGTCGCGTCGGCCGATCTCGACGGCGCCCGCGCCGCCGCGACCGCGGCGATCGCCCTCTACCGGCGAACGGACGCGACCTCGATCTACGTGACGCTCGCGCTCGCGCACCTCGCGTTCGTCTGCGCCGCCTCGACGGAGAGCGAGCGTGCGGCTCGGCTCGGCGGCTACTGCGACGCGCGCCTGCGCGAGATCGGCTTTCAGGCCTCGATCACCGAGCAGATCACGTTCGACGGCCTCGAGATCATCCTCTCGGAAGCGCTCGAGCCCGATCGCCGCGCCGCGCTCGCGTGCGAGGGTGCGGCGCTCGGCGCGGACGAGGCGATCGCGCTCGCACTCGAGACGAGCGCGTAGCGCCGCGTCTTCACGCGGGCTCGATGTCGAGCCCGATATCGAGCGCTTCGACGCTGTGCGTGAGCGCGCCGACCGAAACGACGTCGACGCCCGCCGCGGCGAGCTCGGGGATGCGTGCGAGCGTGACGCCGCCCGAGACTTCGACGATCAGCCGCCCGGCGACGCGACGGACCGCTTCGCGGACGTCCGCCGTCGAGAAGTTGTCGAGCAGCACGACGTCCGCGCGCCGGTCGCTCGCGAGGACGGCGTCGAGCTGCGCGAGCGTGTCGACTTCGATTTCGATCTTTACGAGGTGCCCCGCACGATCGCGCGCTCCCGCGAGCGCCGGGCCCACGCCGCCCGCGAGCGCGACGTGATTGTCTTTGATGAGGATCGCGTCGTCGAGCCGGAAGCGGTGATTCGCGCCGCCGCCCGCGCGGACGGCGTACTTCGCGAGCGCGCGCAGGCCCGGCAGAGTCTTACGCGTCTCGGAGATCGCGCACGCGCCGCCCGCGGCCGCGACGTAGCGCGCCGTCGCCGTCGCGATCCCCGAGAGATGCGAGAGGAGGTTGAGTGCCGTGCGTTCCGCGCCGAGCAGCGAACGCGCGTCGCAGACGATCGTCGCGAGCACGGCGCCCGCCTCGAAGCGTTCGCCGTCGCGCACGTTACGTTCGATCCGCGCCGCCGGATCGAGCGCTTCGAACGCGTAGAGTGCGGCGTCGATCCCCGCGAGCGTCCCGGCCGTGCGGGCCACGAGCGATCCCGCGGCTCGTAGGTCCGCGGCGACCGTCGCCTCCGACGTGACGTCGCCGCCGAGGCCGAGATCTTCCGCGAGCGCGGCCAGGACGAGCGGCCGGTAGAGCGGCGGCGGGAGCGCCGGCACGATCAGGCGGAGCGCCTCGGTGCGAGCGTCGAGAACGAGCGGTGACGCTCGTCCGAGGCCGTCGCCGGGTAATCGCTGCGCCGGTGACTGCCGCGCGATTCGCGCCGCCGCAGGGCCGCCCGCGCGACGAGCGACGCGGTCGTCGCGGCATCGCGGAACGTCTCGCTCGGCGACGACTCCGCGAACGCGCGGAAGCGCTCCGCCGCGATCGTCAGGCCGGCTTCGTCGCGCTCGATCCCGACGTGCGCGTACATCTCGTCGCGCAGCTCGAGCCATCGCGCGGCGTCCTCTTCCGCGTCGACGGCGCCCGGCGCCGGATCGACGGCGGTTCCGTCCGCGCGTGCCCCCGCGCCGAAATGCGCTCGGACGTCGCGCGCGATCCGTTCGGGATAGACGACCGATTCCAACAGCGAATTGCTCGCGAGCCGGTTCGCGCCGTGCACGCCCGTCGCGGCGACCTCGCCGCACGCGTAGAGACCGCGGACGTCCGTGCGCCCGTGAAGGTCGACGGCGACGCCGCCCATGTGATAGTGCGCCGCCGCGACGACCGGGATCGTCTTCGCGCGAGGATCGATCCCGAAGCGCATGCACGCCTCGAAAACCGTCGGGACGCGTGCCGGAAATCGCTCG
>CAZZZK010000164.1:0-6259 GCA_964658555.1 Vulcanimicrobiota bacterium
GCGCCGTCGCTAGGGACGATCGTCCAGCCGCGATGGTGTGGGCCGGTCTCTAAGCTCTCGCGAAGCTCAGCCTGACCCGTTAGTCCACCGACCCACAGTCCGCACAGCTGCGAATCCGAAGTTCGGCGCCAGACGGTTCGAACCTGGGCCGGCTCGTCGCCGCTACTGCGCGGCGAGAGCGCGCACCGCGTCGATGGTGTCCGCCTCGTCCGGCCGCTTGTCGTCGCGGTAGCGCAGCACCCGGGCGAAACGCAGCGCCAGCCCGCCGGGATAGCGCGTTGATCGCTGCAGCCCGTCGAACGCGATCTCCACCACCTGCTCCGGACGCACCCACACCACGTGCTCCGAGCGCGACGTCTCCAGCGCCAGGAACCGCTCGGTCTGCCAGGCCAGCATCTCGTCGGTCATGCCCTTGAACGTCTTGCCCAGCATGACGAGCTCACCGTTGTCGGCGTCGCGCGCCCCGAGGGGCGCTCGGCGACCTCGTTCCGGCAGGCGCGCACGATCGCGCGCGAACTCGGGTTCCCCGTGCTCGTGCGGCCGTCGTACGTCCTCGGCGGGCGCGGGATGGAGATCGTCTACAACGAGGGCCAGCTCGCGAGCTACGTCGAGACCGCCCCGCCGATCAAGCCGGGCGCGCCGCTGCTCGTCGATAAGTACCTGCGCGGCCTCGAAGTCGAAGTCGACGCCGTCTACGACGGTCACGACATCATGATCCCCGGCATCTTCGAACACATCGAACGCGCCGGGATCCATTCGGGCGATTCGATCTCCGTCTATCCGACGCAGACGATCGACGACGAGATGCGCGACCGCATCGTCGAGGTCACGCGCTCGCTCGCGCACGCGCTCGGCACGCGCGGCCTCATCAACATCCAGTTCGTGATCCATCACGGCGAATTGTTCATCATCGAAGCGAATCCGCGCGCGAGCCGTACGGTGCCGATCATCTCGAAGGCGACGGGCGTCAATCTCGTCGCGGCGGCGACGCGCGTCGCGCTCGGCGAGCGGCTCGCCGATCTGCCGTACGGCACGGGGCTGCTGCCGGACGCGCCGTTCGTCGTGGTCAAAGTGCCGGTCTTCTCGTTCGCGAAGATGCGCGGCGTCGAGACGATCCTCGGCCCCGAGATGAAGTCGACGGGCGAGGTACTCGGCATCGACGAAACCTTCGGCGGCGCGCTGCGCAAGGGGTTCGTCGCCGCGGGCGTGCGCGTCCCGGCCGCCACGCACGACGGCACGCGCAGCCGCATCCTCGTCTCGATCTCCGACGACGAGAAACGCGAGGCCGTCCCGATCGTGCGCCGCTACGCGGGTCTCGGCTACGCGCTCGTCGCGACCGGCGGCACGCATCGACTGCTCGAGGCGAACGGCATCGCGGCCGAACGGATCAACAAGATCGCCGACGGCTCGCCGCACGTGCTCGATCTCATCGTCTCGCGCGGCGTCGATCTCGTGATCAACGCCGCCGGTCCGCGCGACAACAACGACGGCTATCGCATCCGCCGCGCCGCCGTCGAGTCGAGCGTCGCCTGTCTCACGAGCCTCGATACGGCGAGCGCCCTCGCGGACGCCCTCGCCGCCGATGCGGGGCCGCCGCGATCGCTGCAGGCGTACCGCGCGATGGTCGCGCTACACCCGTAATCCGAACCCCGTGCCGAAATAGCGGTAACGCCCGGGCGATAAGCCGTGGCCGTATTCGGCGTCGATCTCGACGTTGCGGCCGAGGAGTTTTTGGATGCCGCCGTCGAGGAACGTGCGCCCGCCCGCGCCAACGGCGGTCTTCGTTTGCGCGACCCATTCGAGGTAGAATTGGATCGCCGGCGGCGTTTGTACGGTGATGACGCAGCTCGGAATCGCGTAGCCGTATCGCTCGTACGGATTTGCGCTCGTCGCGAAATTTCCGGTCATGTTCGCGTCGACGTTCGGTGCCGACGGCGACATCCCGTACGTCGCGACGCCGCCGAGGGTGGCTGCGATTCCGACCGCGGGACTAATCGCGTAGCCGATATCGAAATTGAATTGCTCGGTGGTGCCGCCGGCGGTAAAGGCCCGATCTCCGTCGGGCGGCGTGAACAGTCCGTCGATCGCATACGTGAACTTGCCCTTGGGATCGAACTCGTATTTGAATCCGAGCCCGATGTCGTTGTACCCCGACATGATCCCCGCGTCCGAGCGAACGCGATTGAAATTCGGTCCGATCAAATCGACTTCGAACCGATTCGCGACGCCGAGGCGCTCGAAGCCCTGCGGATCGTTCACCGTGACGGACGACGTCGGACCGCGCTGCGACGTCAGCTGGTAGCCTTCTTCGAGGACGATCGACCCTTTGGGCGCGGCGCATACGCTGTAGCCGACCGTCGGGCGATTGAGCGTCGCGAGCAATCGGTTGTCCCCGCCGCACGGATCGTTCGCCGCGTCGGCCGCCACACTCGGGGTCGGCGATGCAGCGGTCGCGGGCGTCGGAGCCGGCGCGGCTTGCGCCCGCACGAGGCTCGGGGCGGCGATGCCCCCAGCTAAGAAGAGCAGGGACGTGGCGAGTCGCGGGAACATCGAAGACGACCTTTCGGGGAGACGATTGGGAGCGGGTGTCGGGCGGCGACGTTACGGCCGGTCGCGAGGATCGTCGGCCGGGTTCGCTTCGCCCGCGACATCGACGAGCGAATAGGGGCAGTTGCGGCAGGCGTTGCCGCAGCAATAGCCACGTCGTAGATGGTATTGCGCGGTGAAAACGAGCAGCCCGTTTTCGATGGTGAAGTCGCCGGGTTCCGCGGTCACGGGGTCGTGTAACGCTTCGCGGCTTTGGCCTTGGCGCGCGCGGCGACCTCATCGCGATCGCGCGGTGCCGCGCTCGTCTCGAGCGTCGCGAGCAGGCGCGCCGCGACGGAGGCGATCTCGGCGACGGCGACGTCGAAGGGCGCTTCGTTGGCCTTCGACGGGTGCGTGAAACCGCTGAGTTTTCGCACGAATTGCAGAGACGCAACGCGGATCTCGTCCGACGTCGCGGCCGGTTCGAAATTGTAGAGCGGCCGGATGTTTCTGCACATGCGATCCTCGCTTCGGCGGCCGTCACGGCATCGACTGTCTCGGCCTCGCCCCGAAACGGAGGCCCCGTCCGACGTTCGTCCGTAACGTGCCGGGCGATGGAGCGTTCCGAAAAATCCCCGGTCGTCCGCGACGGTCGCGTCTACGTGCTCGGCGGCAACGGGAGCACGCTCGCGTTCGTCTCGTCGCTACGTCCGGAAAAGGGGCAGATCGTCGCGTGGCTCGTGCCGATGGCGTGGACGCCGATCGGCGTGACGCTCGGCGACGGCTGGCAGCGCGTCAGCATCGCGGCCGACAACATCGGCGGCTGGGTCGATTCGACGTTTCCGCCCGAGGACGAGCGCGCGTTCGTGACGCCGCTACGCGATCTCGAGATGCTGCTGCGCGTCGGCTGGCACGCCGAGGTCCCCGAGCGCATCCTCGAAGCGCAGCTCGTCAACCCGGAAGACCTGCCGGACGACGTGCTCGACGGGATCGGCCACGCCCCCGAGGCGCTGACGCAGTGCGCGGTCTGCCGGCGCATGTGCGTCCGCGACGATTTCGTCTGGAACGACCGGCAGCTCTGCGCGTGGGACTATCACGCGACGGTCTTCAGCAAGCGCGGTCCGTGGCGCGACGAACCGTACGAGGAGCGCTTCTTCGCGACGCTGCCGCGCGCGGCGTACGTCGCGCCGGGTCTGCTCGAGGAGCTCGCGGTCTCGCCCGTCCTCGCGGTCGCCGGGCTGCCGGAAGACAAGATGCAGCAGCTCGTCAACATCGCGATCGAGGGCGGTTCGGCCGCGTGCCTCGCGGTGCGGACGGACGAGGGGATGACGGTCCTGCGCGAGCGCCCGGCCGAAGCGCGCTGACGCGACGCGAACGGCCGTGAACGTCGACGATGCGATCGGCCGGGTCGGCCGGATCTTCGTGGTCGCCTACGTGCTGCTCTTCGCGCGCCAGCTCTACGTGCAGACGATCGAAGGCCCGCGGCTCGCGGCCGATCCGCACAACCCGCGACTCGCGCTCCTCGAGCCGCTCCGCGGCGCGATCGTCGGCCGCGACGGGACCGTCTTCGCGCGTTCGACGGCGCGCGGCCGCAGCTATCCGTTCGGCGCCGCGCTCGCGCACGTGACCGGCTACGATTCGTCGCGCTACGGGACGACCGGGCTCGAAGCCGTCTACGATCGCGAGCTCGCGGCGCATCCGGCGACGAGCGATCCGTTCTCCCAGGCCGTCGCGCTCGCCGGCGGCCGCAGGTCGCCCGCCGGGATACGCGGCGCGACGATCGTGACGACGATCGATCCGGCCGTCGAACGGGCGCTGTACGCCGGGCTCGCGGCCTACCCGCGCGGCGCGGGCGTCGCGCTCGATCCGCGCTCGGGCGAGGTGCTCGCGCTCGCGAGCGTCCCGAGTTTCGATCCCGCCGCCGTCGACGGCGACTTCGCGACGCTCGCGGGGTCGCCGCGGAGCCCGCTGCTCGATCGCGCGCTCGACGGGCTCTATCCGCCGGGCTCGACCTTCAAGATCTTCACCGCCGCCGCGGCGCTGCGCGCGGGGACCGTGACGATGGCCGACACGTTCGTCGACCCGGGGACGCTGCGCGTCGGGAACGTCGTGCTCCACGACGACGAGGGCGAGGTGCCGGGGACGCAGGACCTCACGGGCGCCTTCGCGCTCTCGAGCAACGTCGATTTCGCGCGCATCGCGCTCGCGCTCGGCAGCGCCGGCTGGTACGCGGCCGCCGATGCGTGGAAGCTCGGCGCGCGTATCCCGTTCGCGCTGCCGGTCGAGCGCGATCGTTTGCCGCCGCACGGCGAGATGTCGCCCGGGATCCTCGCCCAGCTCGGCTTCGGCCAGGCCGATCTGCTCGTGACGCCGCTGCGGATGGCGATGATCGGCGCGACGATCGCGACCGGCGGCACGACGCCGCGGCCGTATCTCGTTCGGGCGGTGCGTCGTCGCGGGCGCGACGAAACGGTCGGCGCCCCCGCGACCTACGCCGCGCCGATCGGACCCGGCGTCGCGAACGACGTGCGCGCGATGATGGTGCGGACCGTCGAACGCGGTACGGGCACGGCCGCCGCGTTGCCGGGCGTCCGAGTCGCCGGCAAAACCGGGACCGCGACGAATTCGGCGGGAAGATCGCACGCATGGTTCGTCGCGTTCGCTCCGGCCGCCGCACCACGCGTCGCCGTCGCGATCGTCGTGGAGAACGTCGGGTACGGCGCGACCTACGCGGCGCCGATCGCCCGGCGCGTGATCGCGGCCGCCCTCGCGCGAGATCGCTGAGCGCGTGATCGATCGCAATCTCTCGTCGCGCTACCGGCTCGAGCGCCGCATCGGTCAGGGCGGGATGGCGGTCGTTCACGCTGGGATGGATACCGTGCTGCGCCGCAAGGTCGCGATCAAGGTGCTGCGGCCGCACCTCGCCGCCGACGCCGATTTCATCGCGCGCTTCTACTCCGAAGCGCAGCACGCGGCGAAACTCGCGCATCCGAACATCGTCAACGTCTACGACGTCGGCCGCGAAGGCGACGAGTACTTCATCGTGATGGAGCTCGTCGAGGGCGCGACGCTCGCCGAGATGATCGAAGCCGACGGAAAGCTGCCCGAGGCCGTCGCGATCGATTACGCGGCGCAGATTTGCAGCGGGCTCGCCTTCGCGCACCGTCAGGGTCTCCTGCATCGCGACGTGAAGCCCGCGAACATCCTCGTCACGCGCGACGACGTCGTGAAGCTCTCCGATTTCGGCATCGCGCGCGCCGTCAGCACGCAGACGATGGGGATGACGCAGCCGGGCCTCGTGATGGGCAGCGTGTTCTACCTCTCGCCCGAGCAGGCGCAGGGGCACGAGCTCGACGAGACGAGCGACCTCTACAGCCTCGGCATCGTGCTGCATCAGATGCTCACGGGCGAGCTCCCGTATCGCGGCGATTCCGCGATCACGGTCGCGCTCAAGCACATCTCGAGCCCGGTGCCGGAGATCGATCCCGATCTGCACGGCGTCTCCCCCGCGCTCGCGGCGATCGTCAAGCGACTGCTGCAGAAAGAGCCGGGCGCGCGTTACGCGTCCGCGGGCGACGTCGCGAAGGCGCTGCGCGAGGCGCGCGAACAGCCGAGCGTCGCGACAGCGCCCGCCGCCGGCCTCCGTCCGAATCCGCGTCCGCGTCCGGCCGCAGCGTTTCCGCAGCCCAAGCCGCGGCCCGCGACGTACCCCGATCGCCCCGTCGCCGCGGCG
>CAZZZK010000165.1:0-6209 GCA_964658555.1 Vulcanimicrobiota bacterium
GGAGGTCAGCCAGTCACGGACGAACTGCTTGTCGAAGCTCGGCTGCGGGCGACCGGGTTCGTAGGACTCGGTGGGCCAGAAGCGTGAGGAGTCCGGAGTCAGCACCTCGTCACCCAGCACCATCCGACCCTCGGCGTCGCGACCGAACTCGGGTACGCGTTCGCGCTGCTGCCGGGGATCGTCGCCGCGGTCCTGCTCTCGCAAACGCTCGTCGGCGCCCTGCTGCGAACGCCGCCCCGCGCGACGCTCGGCGATCTCGGTCCGACGCTGCTCGCGTCGATCCGCGGCTCCTACGATCTGACCCGCGCGCATTTCGCGACGACGCTCGGCGTCGTCGCGCTCTCGTTATGCATCCTGATCGTCCCGTTCACGAGCGTGCTGCTCGCGCTCGCGGTGCTCGGCGTGCGCGTACCGGCGTCGCTCGTCGTCACGTCGCCGCTGCTCTTCCTGACGTTCATCTACTTAGAATCCGTGCGCTACGCGCTCGTCGTCCGCTGGTATCGCCGGCTCGCCTTCGAGGACCGGCCCGCCGCATCGCCGTAGGGACCGGCCTTGGAGGGCCCCGCCCGCGATGAGTTACGACGTCAAAGCCAACAGTGCCGTGATCACGAACGGCCGCGATCGCGCGCCCGCACGAGCGATGCTCAAAGCGGTCGGCTATAGCGACGAGGATCTGCGCAAGCCGATCGTCGGGATCGCGAATACGTGGATCGAGACGATGCCGTGCAATCTCAATCTGCGCGCGCTCGCCGAACACGTCAAACGCGGCGTGCGCGACGCGGGCGGTACGCCGATGGAGTTCAACACCGTCGCCATCTCCGACGGCGTGACGATGGGTACCGAGGGCATGAAGGCCTCGCTCGTGAGCCGCGAGATCATCGCCGATTCCATCGAACTCGTCGGCCGCGGCCACATGTTCGATGCGATCATCGCGCTCGTCGCGTGCGACAAGACGGCGCCCGGCGCGGCGATGGCACTCGTGCGGCTCAACGTTCCGTCGCTCGTGCTATACGGCGGCTCGATCGCACCCGGGAAACTCGACGGACGCGATCTCACGATCGTCGACGTCTTCGAAGCCGTCGGGGCGCACGCGGCGGGAAAGATCTCGGACGAGCAGCTGCTGCGCGTCGAGGATCACGCGGTGCCGGGCGCGGGCGCGTGCGGCGGTCAATTCACCGCGAACACCATGGCGATGATCATGGAGTTCATCGGGCTCTCGCCCGTGGGCAGCGCCTCGCCGGGCGCCACCGATCCGCGTAAGGATCGCAAGGGCTACGAGGCGGGCGTCCTCATCATGGACGTGCTGCGGCGCGGCCTGCGCCCGCGCGATCTACTGACCCGCGAAGCGTTCGAGAACGCGATCGCCGCGGCCGCCGGGACGGGAGGCTCGACGAACGCCGTCCTGCATCTGCTCGCGATCGCGCGCGAGGCGGGCGTTCCGCTCGACATCGACGATTTCGACCGCATCAGTTCGCGTACGCCGATCATCGCCGACCTGCGGCCGGGCGGGACGTACGTCGCGTACGACGTCGATCGCGCGGGCGGGATCGAGCTCATCGGAAAGCGGATGGTCGAAGGTCACCTCGTGCGCGGCGGCACGATGACCGTCACCGGCCGGACCTTCGAAGAAGAGACGGCGGGCGCGCGGGAGACGCCCGGCCAGCGCGTGATCTCGACGGCCGAGCGGCCGTTCAAGCCGACGGGCGGGATCGTGGTACTGCGCGGCAACCTCGCGCCGGACGGCGCCGTCGTGAAGATGGCCGGCCACGAGCGGACGTATCACGAGGGCCCCGCGCGCGTCTACGACCGCGAGGAAGACGCGATGCACGCGATCGAGAGCGGTGCGATCGTCGCGGGCGACGTCGTCGTCATCCGCTACGAAGGCCCGCGCGGGGGGCCGGGGATGCGCGAGATGCTCGGCATCACGGGCGCGATCGTCGGCGCGGGGCTCGGCGAGTCGGTCGCCCTCGTCACGGACGGCCGCTTTTCGGGCGGCACGCGCGGCCTGATGCTCGGACACGTCGCGCCCGAAGCCGCGGTCGGCGGACCGCTCGCGGCGCTGCGCGACGGAGATCGCGTCACGATCGATATCGAAGGCCGCACGCTCTCCGTCGGCCTCGACGACGAGGCGATCGCGCACCGCTTGCGCGCGTGGCGCGCTCCCGACCCGCGTTACACGAGCGGCGTCTTCGCGAAGTACGCGGCGCTCGTCTCGTCGGCATCGGACGGCGCGATCACGCGACCGCAGCCGGCGAGATAGAACGGGAGCGAAGCACTGCCGCGTCGCCGCCGCCCGGGAACGGCGACGTGCGAGGAACTAGCGTACTCGCGTCGGATCCGAACGGAGCCGTCGAACCTCGCCGCGGAAACCGAAGCGGTTTTTCGCTCGCTTCGAGCGCGATTCCGAACCAGTGAGATTCCACCGTGCTGCTGCGTCCGTCGAAGCTCGACATATTCGATGAGTCTCGTTTTCGCTAGCCGCTCGTCGCACGCCGCCGCCCGTTCGAGCGGGTCACACCCAGCGGAAGTAGCGCGCGCTCACGGTCGTCCCGACGACCGTCCACACACAGAGCAGCGCGATCCAGCCGCCGAAATGTGCGAGCGAATCGCCGTGCATCGCGATGCCTCGGAACGCGTCGATGAATTGCGTCGACGGTAAGAGCCGCAGCACGTTCCCGATCGCGCTCGGGAAGCGGTCGATCGGGATGTACGCATCGCTGAGAAACGCGAGCGGCACCGTCAGCACGGAGGCGATGTTGTTCGCGCTCTCCGTCGAGCGCACGACCGCGCCGATCACCGTTCCGAGCGAGACGAACGTCGCCGCGCCGAGCGCGAGAATCGCCGCGATCTCGAGCGGATTTCCGACGACGCGCGTGTGGAAAACGAATCCGCCGACGATCGCGAGGACGATCGCCTGAAGCGCGAGCAGCGACATCCGGTAGAGCACGAGCGACGCGAAGAAGATCCACGACGGCAGCGGCGTGAGGTAGACGCGCCGTAAGACGCGCTTCTCGCGGAACGTCGCGAGCATCGCGCCGACGCCCCAGAAGCCCGAGCTGAGCACCTGGGCGCCGATCAGTCCCGGCACGAGGAACGTCGAGGTCTGCCGCGTCCCGCCGCCGAGCGCGAACGAGAAAATGAATAGGAAAAAGATCGGAATGCAGAGGGACCAGAAGATCATCTCGCCGTCGCGCCAGAAATACCACGTGAAATTCGCGCGCGTCTGCGCACCGAGCACGCGCAGCGCGTTCACGCGGCCGCTCCCGCGCCCGAATCGTCGAGCGTCTCGCCCGTGATCGCGAGGAACGCGTCTTCGAGGCCGGGCCGATGCAGATCGAGTTCGTCGATCGCGACGCTCAGTGCGTTCGCATGCGAGACGATCGCGCCGAGCGCGCGTCCCGGTTCCGCCGCCACCGCCACGCTCCAGCGCTCGCCGTCGCGCGACCATCGGCCGAGCGTCTCGAGCGCGCGATCGGGTGCGAAGCCGGGCGCGCGGAAGTCGATGCCGGCGTCGCCGCCGTACGCGCTCACGAGCGCCGCCGGCGTGTCGCGCGCGACGATTCGGCCGGCCTGCATGATGCAGATCTCGTCGCAGAGCCGCTCCGCTTCCTCGATGTAGTGCGTCGTGAGCACGAGCGTCTTGCCGGCGGCGCGAAGGCGTTCGACCTCGGCCCACAGGATGCGGCGTCCGAACGCGTCCATGCCCGCCGTCGGCTCGTCGAGAAAGACGACCTGCGGATCGTGCAGGAGCGCGAGCGCGAGCGCCAGCCGCTGCTGTTCGCCGCCCGATAGTTTACCGACGAACCGTTCGAGTTTGTCGCCGAGACCGACACGTTCGGCGAGCCCGGCCGCCTGCGGGGGGATCGCGTGGTACGCCGCGTACAACTCGAGAATCTCGCGGACGCGGGCTTTCTCGGGCAACGACGTCGCCTGCAGCTGCACCCCGATCAGGCGGCGCAGACGGTTGAAATCGGTTCGGCGGGAGGGGTCGAGACCGAGCACCCGGATGCTGCCGGTCGTCGGCGCGGTCAGGCCGATGCACGCCTCGAGCGTCGTCGTCTTGCCGGCGCCGTTGCGGCCGAGCAAGCCGAAGATCGTTCCCGGGCGCACGTCGAACGAGACGCCGCGCACCGCTTCGACGTCTGCGAAGCGTTTCGTCACGTCGCGCACCGCGATCGCCGCGTCGATCATGCTCGGTTGACGCTCGCCGGGCGTAGCGAGTTGCGGGCCCGAGGCGAATCCTCGATCCTACGACGCGGCGTCTGCCGCGCCGAACGCGCCGGCGTTCTCCTCGGATCGCCCGGCGTCGAATACCCGTGCGGCGAGCGACCCGCAGTAGGCTCCGGTCGCGAGCGGGCGAAACGGCGTGCGATGCATCTTGCCTGTAGCGAGTGCGGTGCGCCCTCCGCACCCGACGTCGTATTCTGCGGGGCGTGCGGCGGCTTGCTCGCGTTCGAGCTCGATGCCGCCGCATTCGATGCGGCGACGCTGCGCGAAACGTTCTCGCGGCGCCGCCGGTCGAACGATCCGCTCGACCTCAGCGGCGTGTGGCGTTTTCGCGACCTGCTGCCGCCGATCGATCCGCGCGCCGTCGTCACGCTTCGCGAGAACGACCTGCCGCTCTACGACGCGCGGCGCGGAGCGCGGTACGCGCGCGCGCACCGGGTCGCGTACCTGCACCTCGGCATGAATCCGACGGCGTCGTTCAAAGACGCGGGCATGACGGCCGCGATCTCGCACGCGAACGCGCGCGGCGCGCGCGTCGCGGTCTGCGCGAGCACCGGCAACACCGCGGCCGCGATGGCCGCGTACTGCGCGCGCGCCGACATGACCGCGCTCGTCCTCGTCCCCGCGGTCGGCGTGAGCGAGGCGAAGATGGCGCAGACGCTCGACTACGGCGCGACGATCGCCGCGATCGACGGCGACTTCGATCGCGCGCTCGAGGTCGTCCGAACGCTCGATCCGGCACGCGTCGCGATCGTCAACAGCGTGAATCCGTACCGCATCGAGGGCCAGAAGTGCGCGGCCTTCGCGCTGCTCGAAGCGCGCGATTGGCGAGCGCCGGATTGGGTCGTGCTGCCGGGCGGCAACCTCGGAAACTCGAGCGCGTTCGGGAAAGGTTTCCGCGAAGCGTTCGCGCTCGGCCTCATCGACCGTCTGCCGCGGATGGCGGTCGTGCAGGCCGAAGGCGCGGCGCCGTTCGCACGGCTCTTCCGCGAGGGCGGCGCGATGCGACCGGTCGTCGCGCGGACGACGGCGACCGCGATCAAGATCGGCGCCCCCGCCTCGTGGCGCAAGG
Source organism: Vulcanimicrobiota bacterium (assembly GCA_964658555.1). Lineage (GTDB taxonomy): Bacteria > Vulcanimicrobiota > Vulcanimicrobiia > Vulcanimicrobiales > Vulcanimicrobiaceae > CAZZYZ01. The sequence continues at coordinate 5,300 of CAZZZK010000165.1, forward strand.
CGCTCGCGGAAGTGCGCGCGACGGACGGCGTCGTGATCGACGTCTCGGACGCCGAGATCGCCGACGCGCGCGCGGTGATCGGCCGGGACGGCGTCGGGTGCGAACCGGCCTCGGCGGCGTCGCTCGCGGGCCTGCGCCGGCTCCGCGAGGACGGGACGATCGGGGCGGACGACGACGTCGTCCTCGTGCTGACCGGCCACGTCCTCAAGGACGGCGCGTACGCGGCCGCCTACCACGCGTCGGGCGCTCCGTTCGCGAACGCGATCCGGCCCGCGCCGACCGACGACGCGCTGCGGGCGCTCGTCGACGAGGTGACGGCGAGCCATGTCTAGCGCGCCGTCCTTCACGGCGAGCGTCCCCGCGTCGTCCGCGAACCTCGGCCCGGGCTTCGATGCGATCGGACTCGCGCTCGACCTGCGCGTCCGCGCGACGGTCCACCCCGCCCGAGCGTTCTCGGTCTCGTTCAAGGCGAGCCCGTACGTGCCGACCAACGCCGGTTTCGAGAACGAGATCGTCCGCGGCCTCGCGTGCGTCCTCGGCGACGATCGCCCGGCCGTCTCGATCCTCGTCGAGAACGCGATTCCGCTCGGAAAGGGGCTCGGCGCGAGCGCCGCGGGCGCCGTCCTCGGGCTCACGATCGGCGCCGAACTCGCGGCCGAGCGGCCTCCGGAACGGGCGCTCGCGCGCTTCGCCGCGGGTCTCGAAGGCCACCCGGACAACGCGCTTCCCGCGCTGCTCGGCGGCGTCGTCGTCGCCGCGATGGCCGAGGACGGCGAACCGACGTACCTGCGCTTCGAGCCGCCGGCCGGGCTGTCGGCCGTCGTCGTCACGCCGCGCATCGTGCTCCCGACCGCCGCCGCCCGCGCGCTCCTGCCGGCGAGCTACGAGCGTCGCGACGTCGTCTTCAACT
>CAZZZK010000166.1:0-6197 GCA_964658555.1 Vulcanimicrobiota bacterium
CCGACACGCACGCGCTCGCACCGCGCGGATCAGCGCTTGCGGTCGGAGACGCTCGGACGGCGCGCGACGGGCGCGCTCTTACGCGCGGCGCCGCGCGGGCGCATCGGGACGACGACGCCGTTCGTTTTCGGATCGTCGCCGAGCATGACGGGCGTGACGATCCGCTTTCCGAACGCCTGCTCGAAGACTTGCGAGATCTCCTCGACCGGGACGAACGTCATGGTCTCCCGCACTTCGACCGGGACGTCCTCGAGATCGACCTCGTTGCGGATCGGGAGCACGATCTTCGAGATGCCGGCACGCTTCGCACCGAGCACCTTCTCTTTGAGGCCGCCGATCGGCAGCACCTGACCCGTCAGGGTGATCTCGCCCGTCATCGCGAGATTCGAGTCGACCTTCGTGCCCGTGAGCAGCGACGCGATCGACGTCGCGAGCGCGATGCCGGCCGACGGTCCGTCCTTCGGAACCGCACCCGCCGGAACGTGGATGTGGAGGTCGTGCTTGGAGAAGTAGTCGTCCGGCAGCCCGAGTTCGGCCGAGCGCGAGCGTAGGAACGAGACGGCGGCCTGCGCCGACTCCTTCATGACGTCGCCGAGCTGACCCGTGAGTACGAGTTTTCCGCTGCCGGGCATAACCGTGGTCTCGATGAACATGATGTCGCCGCCGACCGGCGTCCAGGCGAGCCCGGTCGTCACGCCGATCGACGCCGTGCGCTTCTTCACTTCGTTGAAGAACCGCGCGCGCGAAAGATAGTCCGCGATGTTCTCCGGCTTCACGCGCGCCTTGTACCGCGGCTCTTCCGCGATGCGGCGCGCGACCTTCCGAAAGATCGTGCCGACCTCGCGGTCGAGATTGCGGACGCCCGCCTCGCGGGTGTAATCGTTGATGACCGTACGAATCCCGGCGTCGCTGATCTGCGCCTGCGAATCCCGCAAGCCGTTGGCCTCGCGCTGCTTCTTGAGCAGGTAGCGCTTCGCGATCTGCAGCTTCTCGAATTCCGTGTAGCCCGAGAGTTGGATGATCTCCATCCGGTCGCGAAGCGGGCCGCTGATCGTCGAGAGATCGTTCGCGGTACAGACGAAGAGCACTTGCGAGAGATCGAACGGCAGATCGAGGTAGTGATCGCGGAACGTATTGTTCTGCGACGGATCGAGCACTTCGAGCAACGCCGACTGCGGATCGCCCCGGAAATCGGAGCCGACCTTGTCGATCTCGTCGATCATCATGACGGGATTGAGCGTCCCCGCGTCGCGCAGCGCGCGGATGATCGAGCCCGGCATCGCGCCGATGTACGTCCGGCGATGGCCGCGGATCTCGGCTTCGTCACGCACGCCGCCGACGGAGAGCCGGACGAACTTGCGGCCCATCGAGCGCGCGATCGACTGTCCGAGCGACGTCTTGCCGACGCCCGGCGGTCCGACGAAGCACAGGATCGGCCCCGTCAACTTTTTCTTCAGTTTGCCGACGGCGAGATACTCGATGATACGATCCTTGACTTTTTCGAGGCCGTAATGATCTTCGTCGAGCACCTCGCGCGCCTTCGCGATGTCGATCGCGTCGGTCGTGGTCTTGGCCCACGGAAGCTGCACGATCCAATCGAGATACGTGCGGATCACCGAGTACTCGGGCGAGGCCTGCGGGACTTTCGAGAGGCGATCGAGTTCGCGATCGGCGGCCTTACGCACGTCCTCCGGCAGACCCGATTCCTCGATCTTCTTCCGGAGTTCGTTCGTCTCGGCTTGCTGCGGATCGGTCTCGCCGAGCTCTTCCTGAATCGCCCGCAATTGCTGGCGCAGGTAGAACTCGCGTTGATTCTTCTCCATCTCGCGCTGGATGTCGGATTGGATCTTGTGCCCGAGTTCGACGACTTCGAGCTCTTTCGTGAGCAGCATCGTCAGCTTGCGCATCCGGCGCTCGGTATCGCGCTCCTCGAGCAGCTCCTGGCGATCGCTCGTATCGAGGCGCATCGAGCTCGCGACGAAGTACGTCAGCAGGTTCGAATCGGAGATGTTGTTGACTTCCATCTCCATCTCGCGCGGCGCTTGCGGCAGGAAGCCGATGAGGCGCGAGAAGAGGCTCGCGAGATTGCGATGCATCGCGACGAGTTGTTCGTTCTCGTTCGTGACGTCGGGCAGTTCCGTGTAGGCCGCCGCGAGGTAGGGCGTCGACTGCGTGAACGAGTCCGCACGGAAGACGCTGTTGCCGCCGACGATGCAGCGGATCGTGCCGTCGGGAACCTTGATCATGCGCTGGATCGTGCCGATCGTTCCGATCGTGCGCACGTCGCCCGGTCCCGGATCTTCCGTGTCCTTGTCCTTGAGGGCGACGAGACCGATCGGCCGGCCGTCGCGGAGCGCCTCCTCGACGAGGGCGATGCCCGGCTTCTTGACGACCGCGAGCGGGATGACGGTATTCGGAAACAGCACGGCGTCCTGCAGCGGCAGGATGCCGATGATGTCGGTCGTGGTCTTCGATTTGCTGCGCGCAGCCATCAGACGAGGGTCCTTCTCACGGTCATGCGGATCTCGGTTCGGTGAACCGGTAGTGCGTTTTCGGATATCGGGAGTGCGATCGTGAGGATGCCGTCGCGATATGCGGCGGTCACCTCGTCGTGCGCGACGGCGAACGGCAGGTGCAGTTTCTTCGCGAAATCGCCGTAGGCGATCTCTTTGAGCATCACCGAGCCGCGCCCGGTTCGACGGCGATCGATCCGGCGCCCGATGATGTGCAGGCGCCGTTCCTCGGCCATGACCCGGAGCTCGGTCGGGTCGGCGCCGGCGATTTCGACGTCGACCACGACGACGCGGCCGTCGTCGCTGAGATAGACGTCGGCGTTGGGCTCGAAGCGGCCCGGCCGCGAGCGGCGGGCCAAGTCGGCGAACAACGCGTCGAACTCGGCGAGAAAATCGTCCTTCATGTTAGCACTCTTTGATACACACTGCTAAGACGGAGGGTTGCCGAGGCGCTCGTTACTGACTGACCCCGAAGACCTCCATCCCGACCCGAACCCGCATCTCGCTTTGCTTGGGACCGCGATAGATTCCCCGTACCGGACTGACGTCGAGATAATCGCGCCCGAAGGCGATCTTCACGAAGTGATCGTCGATGATGCGATCGTTCGTCGGATCGAAGCCGATCCAGCCGTAGGGCGGGAGATACGCTTCGCACCACGCGTGCGAGGCTTCGACGCCGAGCACGTTCGAATCGCCGCGAAAGATGTAGCCGCTCACGTAGCGCGCGGGGACGCCCGCTTGCCGCAGCACGCCGATCATGATGTGCGCGTAATCCTGACAGACGCCGCTGCGCAGGGCGAGCGCCTCCGTCACCGTCGAACGAACCGTCGTCGACTGCGTGTCGTACGAGAACGATTCGTGGATGTGACGCGACACCGCGTGCACCCAACCGCCGACGTCGTCGATCGGCCGTTCGACTTCCGCGGCGAACGCCCCGAGCTCGGGCGAGAATTGCACGTACGAACTCTCGTGGAGGAAGTCGTAGAGTTGCGGCAGCGTCTCGTCGGAGCGCAGCAAGTCGCGGGTCGCCGCGACGGGCGGTCGCGGATCGTGCGGCAGCAGGGTGACGACGTTCGAGTGTGCCGCGATCGAGAGCCCGCTGTGCGGCGGCAGGATCGAAAAGTGATGCACGTCGTTGCCGTATCGGTCGGCGTACGAATACAGCTTCGCCCGCGGCGCGAGATCGAGCGCGAAGCGCGTGCAGAACTGATTGTGATCGGTCCGCGGCGCGAGGTGGAGGATCGTATAGCTTTGATCGACGGAGTCGGGATAGACGTACGTCGTCTGATGATCGATCGTGTATTCCATCAGGCGGGGATCGGCAGACGCGGAAAATACATCGTCTCGATCTCCCCGGTCAGCGCTTCCATCTCCGCCGCGAACTCTTCGGCCGCCGCGCGCACGCCGCTCGCGACGATCTCCTCGATCGACGAGTAGTCGAGCCGCGCGAGGAGCCGCCCGAGCCGTCGTTCCGCCGGCCCCGCATACGTCTGCTTCGGCGTGCCCGAGATGCGATGCATCGCCGAATCGACCTCGCGCACGCAAAAGCGCATCGAGCGCGGAAAGAGCGACGAGAGCACGATGAACGAGATCGCATCCCGCGCCTCGGGCGCACGGTGCGACTGCTGCACGAACGGGACGCTCGCGCAGCACATCTCGAGGAGTCGCTGCGATTCGGGCCACGGTTCGTTCTCGACGTCGACCGCCGCGAGGATCCTTGCGGTCAGATACGCGCGTTCGAGGTACCGTCCGATCTGGAGGAAATTCCAGCCGTCGCCGTGGTTGAGCGTCGCGTCGCAGATGCCGGCGAAGGCCTGCGACATGTCGCGCACGCGATGCAAGAAGCGCGACGGGCCGACGCGCATGACCGCATCGAGGTCCTGCTCTTCCACGTAGAGGTACAAGACGTTGATCGTCTCCCACACTTCGACCGTGAGCTCGGAGCGGATGCCGAGCGCGTTCGACCGCGCGATGCGCACGCCCGAGACGATCGAGCTCGGATTCTCGGTGTCGAAGGCGATGTGCTTCATCACCGCACGTGCCGCCGATCCGTCGCGCGGAACGCTCGGCCGATTCGTGAAGCCGACGCCGCGCATGACCGAGTCCCACAGCGCGTCGCTGCGGCCGTCGCGTTGCGAGTAGTGATCGACGGCGCGCGTGTGGTTTACGTCGAGCACGCGCGCCAGGGTCTCCGCGCGTTCGACGTTCCGGCCGAGCCAGAACATGAAATCAGCGAGGCGGCTCAGCATGCGAGATACACTACTGTTCGACCCACGTGTCTTTGCTGCCGCCGCCCTGCGAGGAGTTCACGACGAGCGACCCCTCCTTGAGCGCGACGCGCGTGAGTGCCGCAGGCGGGACGACGATCTCGTGACCGTAGAGCGCGAACGGCCGCAGGTCGACGCGGCGCCCGACGACCTCGCCCTCGATGAGCGTCGGCGACGACGAGAGCTGCACGATCGGCTGCGCGATGAAATCGCGCGGACGGTCGAGGATCAGCTCGTGAAACGTCGCGCACTCCTCGGCCGTGGAGAACGGCCCCATCAGCATCCCGAACCCGCCCGAGGCGTTCGTGTTCTTGACGACGAGCGACGAGAGGTGTTCGAGCACGTAGGCACGATCGGTCGGGACCGAACAGTCGTAGGTCGGGACGTTCTCGAGCAGCGGCTCCTCGGCGAGATAGAAACGGATCATCTCCGGCACGTACCGGTAGATCGCCTTATCGTCGCCGACGCCCGCGCCGATCGCGTTCGCGAGATTGACGTTGCCGGCCCGGTACGCGTTCATGAGGCCCGTGACGCCGAGGGCGGAATCGCCGATGAAGTGGAGCGGATCGAGCCAGTCGTCGTCGATGCGGCGGTAGATCACGTCGACGCGTTCGAGGCCGTGCGTCGTCTTGAGATAGACGACGTTGTCGACGACGATCAGATCGCGGCCCTCGACGAGTTCGACGCCCATACGGCGCGCGAGCAGCGTGTGCTCGAAGTAGGCGGAATTGTAGATGCCGGGCGTGAGGACGACGATGCTCGGCTCGGGAATGCTGCGCGGCGCCGCGTGGCGCAGCGTGCCGAGCAGCCGGCTCGGGTAGTCGTCGACCGGGCGGATTGCGTAGCCGTCGAAGAGCCGCGGCAGCCCGCGCTTGATGACGTCGCGATTCTCGAGAACGTACGAAATGCCCGACGGTACGCGGCAGTTGTCTTCGAGGACGAGAAATTCGCCCGCTTCGTTGCGGATCAGGTCGGTGCCGGAGACGTGGATGTAGATATCGTTGGGAACGTCGACGCCGATCATCTCGCGGCAGAAATTCTTCGACGAATAGACGAGATCGTACGGGATGCGCTTCTCGCGCAGGATCCGCTGTTCGTGATAGACGTCGCACACGAAAGCGTTGATCGCGCGGACGCGCTGCGCGATTCCGCGCTCGATGCGATCCCACTCGACGGCCGTGATGATGCGCGGGATGACGTCGAAGGGGAAGACGCGCTCCGTCCCCTCGGAATCTGCGTAGACCGTAAAGGTGACGCCGCGCTGCAACAGCGACGTGTCGATCGATCCGACGCGGCTGAGGATTTCGTCGCGATTCATGCCGGCGAGCGTCCGCGCGAGCGCGGCGTAATGCGGCCGCGGACTGCCGTCGGGAGCGAACATCTCGTCGTAATGGCGCGCGACCGCTTCGAGCGGTTC
>CAZZZK010000167.1:0-6191 GCA_964658555.1 Vulcanimicrobiota bacterium
CGCTCGGCGACCACCGGACCGGCGGCCGCTCGGAGCGGCGCCGGACGCAGGCCTCGCGCGCCGCCGCGGGGACCGCTTCCGCGCGGGCGACGAAGGTCGCGAAGGTGGCGACGAGCGCGGGAACGGCGGCGACGAGCATCGCGAGGATCGCGGCGACGACGGCCGCGAGCAGGACCGAGACGAGCCATCCGGCGGCGTCGCCGCCGTCGGGTGCCGTCCCCTCGCCGATCGATTGGGCGACGACCCCGAACGCGAACGTCGTGCCGACCGAGGCGACGACGAACCGCAACGCTCGCGACGGAGCGAACGCCGTGCGGGTACGGTCCGAGAACGCAATGCCGGAGCGGACGAACGCGAAACCGCTGATCAGCAGGGCGACCGCGGACAGCGCGACCGGACGGATTCCGATCGCACCGCCCGCATCGTGATCGCCCATGACTAGTTGCGCGGCGAACGCGACGAACGCGCACGCGGCGACGAACGGCACCATTCCGCTTCGGTTAAACCTCGGTCAACATTGACCCGCCCGCCTTAAGTCTTTCGTAATGAAGCCGACAGGAGTAGCAGTGATACTGCTCATGAAACCGCGCCCGACGTGAACGGCGACGCGTTTAGCGACGATACGGGCGGCCCGTACGCGCAGCCCTCCCATCGCGACCGCCGCGCGGCGGCGATCGCCGCGTTGCTGATCGCGCTCGGCGCGGTCGCCGTCGCGCCGCACGCGCCGGAGGCCGCCGCGCAGGGCGCGAACCTCGTCCTCGCGTTCTCGGCCGCCTCCGCGATGACGCTCGTCCTCACGATGGCGCTGCTCTACACCCTCCATCGCGCCGTCGGCGCGCCGAGCCTCGCCGTCCTCGCCGCGACCTACGGGGGCGCGGTCGTCTTCGCGTTTCCGAATGCGATCGTGATGCCGCAGTGGACCCCGCTCGGGACGCGACTGCTCGCGTCGGGCGACGCGTTTCGCTGGCTCGCGATCGAGGCGTGCCTGCTCTTCGCGTTCGGCACCGTGGCGTTCGTCTCGGCCGGGAAGCGGCGTTTCACGACCCGCTATCGCGCGCGCGCCTCCGCACGCAGCGCCTCCATCTCGTTCGTCGTCGCGGCGACGCTCGCGATCGTCCTGACGGGCCTGCTGCGCGACTCGCTGCCGACGCTCTACGACGGCCGCGGCCCGACCGCGTTCTACTCCCACGCCGTCCAGCCGGCACTCGTCATCGCCGTCGTCGGCGCGGGAACGATGCTCGTCGCCGTGACGCGGCTCTCGACGCGCGTGCAGCTCTGGCTCGCCGTCGTGCTGGTCGCGATCGTCGTTCGCGTGACGCTCGGCCTCGGCAACGGTCGCACGAGCGTCGGCTGGTGCGCGTCGCAGGCCGGCTCGATCGTCGCCTCGGCGCTCTTCATCGGTGCGCTCTACCGCCAGTTCGCGCAGACGCTGCGTCGCTATTCGGAGAGCAACGAACGCATCCGCGCGCTCTGCCTCGTCGCGACCTCGCGCCCCGGAGCCGCGGAGCAGATCGACGCGTTGCTCGCGCTCGCGATTCGCGAACTCGGCTACACAGCGGCGGCGCTCTGCACGCTCGATCGCGCCGGGTTGACGATCAACCGCCGCGACGGCGATCCGAGCTACGTGCGGGGCCGCAACCTCGGAACCGACATTGGGCAGATCCGCCGGCTCGCCGCGGGCGAGATGCTCGTCGAGGCGGAACAGCGCAATCGCGTCACCGCCCTCGTGCCGCTCGTCGTCGACGGGCGCGTCAAAGGCGCGCTGCTGCTCGCGACGCTCGGCACGCGCGAACGCTGGCTCGCACGGACCGATCTCACCTTCGTCACGCTGCTCGGCGCCTTTACGGCGAGCGCGCTCTCCCGGCTCGAGCGCGAGGAGCGGCTCGACGACCTGGCGTTCACCGATGCGTTGACCGGGCTCGCGAACCGTACCGCGCTCCTCGAGCGGATCGAGGAAGGCCGCGCGGATCTCGCACGGCACGGCCGACGCTTCGCGTTGCACTATCTCGATCTCGACGGCTTCAAAGCGATCAACGACCGGTACGGACACGCGGCGGGCGATCACGTCCTGCGGCTCGTGGCGCAGCGCCTGATGCAGACGGCGCGCGCGACCGATACGGTCGCGCGGCTGGGCGGCGACGAGTTCGTCGTCTTCCAACGCAACGCCGACGAGAACACGGCGCGCAGTTTCGGCGGCCGCATCCTCGAAGCGTTCGGGCCGCGGTTCGAGATCGACGGCGTCCGCCACACGGTTTCGACGAGCATCGGCGTCGCGCTCGCGAGCGATGCCGACGAGAGCGGCGACGCGATCCTCGCGCGCGCCGACGCGGCGCTCTACCGCGTCAAAAAGAACGGTCGCCGCGGCGTCTCGCTCGCCGGCGAGTACGAGCGGCTAGCCGACGTTCGCCGCGTCGGCTGACCGATTTCCGAGCCGATCTGCGGACGACGCGCCGACGCCCGCATAGCGCACCTCGGCGGGATTCGGATCCGCGCGGTGTTCGGGCAGCAACGACGCTTCGTCGTCGGCATCACGGTCCGGATCGCGCGTCGGCGGGAAGAGCCGAGAGAGCGCCTGCGCCCGGACGATCGACGATTCGGCGAGCGTCTCCGGCGCGACGTAGCGCACGATCGAGAGGACGATCAGCACGGCGATCAACAATTCGAAGACGGGCGCTCCGCGCTCTATGACGAACCAGACGAACGCGACGACGTCCTCGAGACGTTCGAGGGTATCCACAAAACCGATCGATGCGAACAGGTACACTCGCTCGCACCCTCCCTTCACCGCCGCCGTATCGTTGCGGGACCGTATCGATACGACTCCGGACGGAATTTACTTTCCCAACTAACGGAACGATCGTCGCACGATCGCATGCGAATCTTTCGCTACGAGCGACGAACGAATAACGCATGACCGATGAACGCGAAGAATTCGCGGTCTGGGCGGATCGAGACTCGAACTCGAACACCTTGCGGTACTGGAACCTAAATCCAGCGCGTCTACCAATTCCGCCATTCGCCCGATGGCCGCTCGCTACGAGCCGGCGGCACGGCAAGCCTGCGGCGGAGCGTGCGCCCTCGTCTTCGAAGGTAGCGTCGATGGACGACGAGGCGCCGCACCCGGCGGGCGAGACCGACGAGCCGCCGGACGAGGCGCCGACGCCCGAACGCGGCCGCGCGCTCCATCGCGCGCCGGACGCGGCTCCCGATCTTCCCGCGAGCGGACGTCGCGAACTCGCCGAAGATATCGAGAGCGGCGGCCCCTAACCCGGGGAACCGGCTAGCGCTCGACGAGCGACATCATCGCCGCGGAGTAACGCTCGCCCGCCGTCCGATCCGCGATTCCGTCGAGCGCCAGGCGGTCGTCGGCCGTGAGCGCGATGTCGAGCGCGCCGAGATTCTCGTCGACGTACGCGACGCGCTTCGTGCCCGGGATCGGCACGACGTCCTCGCCTTGGCCGAGCACCCACGCGAGCGCGATCTGCGCGGGCGTCGCCCCGTGTGCGGTCGCGATCCGCTCGACGATCGCCACGAGCGCGGCGTTCTCGCGCGCGTGCTCGTCGGAGAAGCGCGGATCGGTGCGCCGGTAGTCGTTCTCGGCGAGGTTCGCGCTCTTCGCGACCGTCCCGGTCAGGAAGCCGCGCCCGAGCGGGCTGAACGGCACGAAGCCGATCCCGAGCTCGCGAAGGACCGGGAGGATCTCGGCTTCGATGCCGCGCTCCCAAAGCGAGTACTCGCTCTGCAGGGCGCTGATCGGATGGACGCCGTTCGCCCGGCGCAACGTCGCGACGCCGACCTCGGAGAGCCCGAGGAAGCGCACCTTCCCCTCGTCGACGAGTTCCGCCATCGCGCCGACGGTCTCTTCGATCGGCACGTGCGGATCGCGGCGATGCTGGTAGTAGAGATCGATGACGTCGAGGCCGAGCCGCTGCAGCGACGCCTCGGCGACGCGCTTAACGTTCTCCGGCGTCCCGTCCGTCCCCGTGATCGCGTGCGACGGATCGTCCGAGATGCGGAAGCCGAATTTGGTCGCGACGATCGCGCGCTCGCGCCTGCCGCGCAGCGCCTTTCCGAGCAGCAGTTCGTTCGCGAACGGGCCGTAGATCTCGGCCGTATCGAAGAACGTGACCCCTCGCTCGAGCGCGCGGTGGATCGTCGCGATCGATTCCGTCTCGTCGCCCGCGCCGTACGCGAACGACATGCCCATGCACCCGAGGCCGAGGGCCGACACGGTGAGACCGCGCGTGCCGAGATGACGCATTTCCATGCTCCCCCGCTACCCACGCAGCGGGAGGCCGACGCGTCAGGACGTCTCGACGATCCGATTCGCATGATGCTTCGAAGCATCGACGATCCGCACGTTGACGAGATCGCTCGACGTCACCCACTCCCGCGCGGCGGCGGGCGTCCGTCCGCCCGCGATCTGCCGTTCCACGAGCCGCGACTCGAGCGTCTCGAGCGATGCGTCGAGATACCACACCTCGTCGAGCAGCGGCCGCACGAACGACCACGGTTCCTCGTCGAGCAAGAGGTAGTTGCCTTCGACGACGGCGAGGCGCGTCTCGGGCTCGACCGCGAGCGCGCCCGCGACCGGCTCGTGGAGCGTTCGCGAGTAGGTCGGGAGGTAGACGGTCCCGCTGCGCGCGCGAATACGGCCGAGCGCAACGGCGAATCCCGCCGCGTCGAACGTCGAGGGATGGCCCTTGCACGCGGCGAGGCCGAGGGCGTCGAGCCGGGCGTTCGCGAGGTGAAAGCCGTCCATCGGCACGTACGCCGCGAAGGGACCGGCTTCGTTGAGCCGCGCCACGAGTTCGACCGCGAGCGTGCTCTTGCCCGAACCCGGCGGCCCCGCGATCCCGAGGATCGCGTTCGGCGACTCGGCGACGACCCGCGCGCGCTCGACGAGCGAGGCCGCGAGCGCGACCGGACGTAACTCGCCGGAGCTCACCCTGCCGTCCGATCCGAACGCGACACCGCGGCAGTATGCCAGGCGTTCCCCGCCTTCTCCCGCTTCGCGCGCCCGCAGCGCCGGAGAGCCGTTACGACGGGCGGAACAGCCGCTCGTGACTCGTTCGCGGCGCGCGCTCTCGGCCGGGCTCCTCCTCGCGCTGCTCGTCGTGCTGCGCGGACGGACTTGGTTCGCCCCGCTCGACGATCCGACGATCGGCCTCTATCTGCACGTCGGCCGCGCGCTCGCGCACGGAACGCTGCCGTATCTCGACGCCTGGGATTTCCGCCCGCCCGGGCTCTTCGCGCTCTACGCGGCCGGCTACGCGCTCGCACGCGAGCAGGCGGGGAACCTCCTCGCGACGCTCTCGCTCGCCGCGACCGCGCTCGCCCTCGGCCTGCTCGCCGCGCGTGCCGATGCGCGCGGCGGCGCCGCGACGGGCCGGATCGCGGCGACCGCGTTCGTGCTGCTCTCGGGCGTCGACGACGCGCTCGCGGGGGCGGCGGAGGTGGAGATCGGCGCGTTCGTCGCGTGGGCGCTCGTCTTCGCCCGGCGGCCGGCGGGCGGCGCGGGCGCCGCCGCGGTCGCGGGGCTGCTCGCGGGTTGCGCGCTGCAATGCAAACTCTCGGCGGCGCCGCTCGCCGTCGTCGTCCTCGCCGCACTCGTCGCGCGACCGCGCGGGATCGCGCGCTGCGCCGCGTTCGCCGCGGGCGCGCTCGCGCCGGTCGCGATCGACGTGCTCGCGTACGCACGCGCGGACGCCCTCGGAGCGCTCTCGGACGCGAATCTCGGAGCGCTCGCGCGACGCGCCCGCACCCCCTCGGGCGACGAGTTCGACCGCAACCGGGGCATGGCGCTCGCGCAGGCGATCCGGCTCGCGCCCGTCCTCGAACTCGCTCCTTTCGCGGCGCTCGCCGGAGCGCGAAGCGGGATCGCCTTCGCCTGGTGGGCGGCCGCGGCGCTCTCGATCGCCCTCACGGGCGAATATTTCGAGCGGCAATTCGTGCTGCTCGCCGCACCGACGGCGCTCCTCGGCGCGCTCGGACTCGCGGCGCTGCTCCGCCGCTTCGCGCCGGCGCCGCACGTGCGAACGGCGATCGTCGCGCTGCTCGCCGTCGCGACGTTCGCGCTGCACGACGCCTCCGACGCGCTCGCGTTCTTCGCGTACGCCGGGCATCGCCTCGTCGCGGGTGACGCGACGTGGCGCGCCGGCGGCACCGAACGCGCCCGGGCCGCGGTCGCG
>CAZZZK010000168.1:0-6126 GCA_964658555.1 Vulcanimicrobiota bacterium
CGAAGCTCGACGCGCCGGCGGCGAGCGCGGGGGTCGACGCGCCGACGGCGAGCCGTGGGGCGGCCGCGACCGCGCCCCGGGGAAGCGAAGCGCCGCTCATGCGCCGGAGCGCGTCGACGGCCGAGCTATTCTCACGGCTGTCCGCGACGAGCCGATCTCCGAGCGCGCCGATCTTGGCCTCGTGCCGTAGGACCGAATCCGCGTAGCCGAGCGTCCGGCCGTCGGCCCACGTGGTCGGCGTACCGGCCGCATCCGGAGATCCCGAGTTGTACACGGCGAGCGCTTCGCGGACGTTGCCGTGCGTTTGCGCCACGTCGCCCGCGAGAATCGACGCCGCGGCGTCCGCGTTGCGAGCCGGATCCATCGCCGCCGCCGTCGAGGCGAAGGGCCACGAGCGGTCGTCGATCTGGAAGAGGCCGTGGCCGTGGCCGCCGTCGCCGACGACGTTACGGCCGGATGTCGCTCCGGGGCCGCCCGTCTCCTGGGCCGCGACCGCCGCCAGAAGCCGAGGGTCGAGCCCGTATTTGCGTGCCGCGGCCGCGATCTCGCTGCCGAACCGGATGCCGATGTCCGCCAAGATGCTCATCCTCCCGGCGACCTATCGCGACGGCGAGGAGAATTGACAAGGCCGACCGGCTCGACATATTATCGTTTGGTTGTCCTCATGGTCTCGGCCTCGCCCGAGAGATGTCGACGGTCGCCACGACGGGAAACGAACAGAGAAACGGATGAGGGAGACCCACGCGGTCGTCGATATCGGCGGCGTCCTCCACACCGGCCGCGAACTCGAGCTCCGCGAGGCGATGGAGCTTCCGCCGTTCTCCGGATACGAATTCGCCCATCCGGTCGACGTCGCGCTCCTCATTCGCCGGATCGGCGGCGGGGTCGCGGTCGACGGAACGCTATCGGGAACGGCGAGCGGCGAATGCGCCCGGTGCCTGGATCCCGTCCGGTTGCCGGTCGCCGTCGAGATCGCCGAACGTCTCGACCCGGCCGGGGATCGCGACGATCCGCTCGGGGAAAACAACGTGTTCACGGGCGACCGTCTCGACGTACGAGACCTCGTCCGACAAGTGATCGACTCGGCGTTGCCGATGGTGCTCCTGTGCGGTGAAGACTGTCCCGGGCTCTGTCCGCACTGCGGGGAAAAGAACGGCGGCTCGTGTCGCTGCGCGCACAAGAAGTAGGAGATCATGGCCAATCCGAAGTGGAAGACCCCGCGCTCGAAGACCCGCAGCCGCCGCGCCGCGAACTGGAAGCTGACCGCCGTGACCGCCGTGGCCTGCCCGCAGTGCCACCAGGCGAAGCGTCCGCATTTCATCTGCCAGACGTGCGGATTCTACGACGGCCGTCAGATCATCACGCCGAAGGAAGCGCACGCCGGCCACAACCATCAGTAGCGCCGCGGCCGTCCCCGGCCCGGTCTTTCACGGAGCGCGCATCGCGGGCGTCGGGCATCACGTCCCCGAGCGGGTCGTAACGAACGACGACCTCGCGAAACTCGTCGATACGAGCGACGAGTGGATCGTGTCGCGGACCGGGATGCGGGAGCGGCGCTACGTCGCCGACGGCGACGCGTCGAGCGACCTCGCGACGATCGCCGCCCGGGCCGCACTCGCGCACGCGGGGCTGCAGGCGACCGACATCGACTGCTATCTCGTCGCGACGGTGACCCCCGATTATCCGTTTCCCGCGACCGCGTGCATCGTCGCGGCCAATCTCGGAGCGGCGGGGAAGGCGGCACTCGATATCCAGAACGCCTGCAGCGGATTCGTCTACGGCTTGCCGCTCGCGGCGAGCCTCGTCCGCTCGGGACTTTTCGCGCGCACGATGATCATCGGCGTCGACACGCTCAGCCGCGTGACCAATCAAACCGACCGCGGAACGAGCATCCTCTTCGGCGACGGAGCGGGCGCGGCGATCGTCGAGCGCGTGCCGCTCGACGAGGACTGCTTCCTCGCAGCCGACCTCGGAGCCGACGGCAGCTCGCCCGAGCTGCTCTATATTCCGGCCGGCGGCTCGCGAACGGCGCTCACGCCCGGCGGCATGGAGCGGCATCTCGATAAGATCGTCATGAACGGCCGCGAGATCTTTCGCTCGGCCGTCACGAAGATGGTCGAGTCGTCGAAGATCGTGCTCGACCGCGCGGGCCTGACCGCGGCCGACGTCGACTGGCTGATCCCGCACCAGGCGAACGCCCGCATCATCGAGGCCGCCGCGAAGCGTCTCGACGTCCCGTCGGATAAGATCGTGCTCAACATCGAACGCTACGGCAACACGTCCGCCGCCTCGATCCCGATCGCGCTCTCCGAGGCGAGCGCGCGCGGCAGCCTCGGCGACGGCGATCTGCTGCTCTTCACGGGATTCGGGGGCGGTCTCTCGTGGGGCGCGGTCGCGTGGCGGTGGCGCGGATGATGCGCATCGGCGTCGTCTTCCCCGGGCAGGGTTCGCAATCGGTCGGGATGGGCGGGGCGCTCGCGCAGCGGTATCCCGTCGCGGCCGACATCTTCGACCGGGCGCAGGCGATCCTCGGCTATGACCTCCTCGGCCTCATCGCGACCGGTCCCGATTCCGCGCTACGCGAGACCGCGGTCAGCCAGCCCGCGATCTTCGTCGTGAACTACGCCCTCGCCGTCGCGGCCGGCCTCGGCGACCGCGTCGTCGCGAGCGCCGGACACTCGTTCGCCGAGTTCTGCAGCCTGACGCTCGCGGGCGCGCTCTCATTCGAATCGGCGCTGCGGCTCGTCGACGCGCGTGCCAAGGCGATGCAGGCGGCCGCCGAGCGCGCTCCGGGCGGCATGGCCGCGATCCTCGGTCTCGACGAAGCGGCCGTGCGCGAGGCCGTCGCCGGAGCGTCGAACGCGGGTCGCGTCGGGCTCGCGAATTTCAACGCGCCCGGACAGATCGTGATCAGCGGCGACATCGCGGCCGTCGACGCGGCGAGCGAGCTCGCGCGGGCCGCGGGGGCGAAGCGGGTGATCGCGCTCAACGTCTCGGGCGCTTGGCACAGCGTCCTCATGCAGCCCGCGCGGGAGGCGTTCGCGCCCGTCGTCGCCGAGACGACGTTCTCGGCGCCCCGCTTCGCCGTCGTCTCGAACGTCGATGCGGTCCCCTTCGACGGCGCGCGGCGAATCGGCGAGCATCTCGTCCGATCGATCACGGACGAAGTGCTCTGGCACGCGACGTCGCTGCGGCTGCTCGAAGAGCGACTCGATCTCGTCGTCGAATTCGGCGGCACGGCGATCCTCTCGTCGATGCTCAAGCGCCTGCCCGGTGCTCCGGAGATCGCCTTCGCGGGCAACGACGCCGGGATCGAAAAGCTCGCGCACGCCTTGGACGGCGCGCGAACGTGAGCGCGGGGATCGACGGGACGGTCGCGTTCATCACGGGCGCGAGCCGCGGTATCGGCCGGGCGATCGCGATCGACTTGGCGGCCGCCGGCGCCGATCTCGCGCTCGTCGGCCGCGACGCCGCGGCGTTGGAAGAGACGGCCGCGGCGGCCCGTGCCGTGCGCGCGGATGCGCGCGTCCTGACGCTCGTCGCCGACGTCGTCGATCCGGCGGCCGTCGAGGCGGCCGTGGCGCGCACGATCGCGGAACTCGGCCGGATCGATCACGCGATCGCGAACGCCGGGCAGGCGATCGACGCGCTCATCGTTCGCACGAAGCCCGTCGACGTCGATACGATGCTCGACGTCAATCTCAAATCGGCGTTCCATCTCGCGACCGCGGTCGCGCGGCCGATGATGAAGCAGCGCTCGGGGACGATCGTGTTCATCTCGAGTATCGTCGGCATGGCCGGCAACGCGGGGCAGTCCGCATACGCCGCATCGAAAGCCGGGTTGCTCGCCCTCGCAAAGTCGGTAGCGAGGGAATTAGGTTCGCGGAACGTAAGAGTAAACGCCGTTGCGCCGGGTCTCATCGAAACCGCGATGACGGAATCGATGCCGGGTCCCGCGCGTGCTCATTATCTCGCGACGATCCCGCTCGGCCGGGCAGGTCGCCCCGAGGACGTAAGCGGAGTCGTCACTTTTCTTTGCTCCGATGCCGCCCGTTACGTGACCGGTCAAACGATCGTGGTCGACGGCGGCTTTTTAATGTAACGGTGCTCGAGAGCACCTAGGAGATCCATGGCGGAGATGACTGGCACGACCTTCGATAAGGTCAAGAAGATCATCGTCGAGCAACTGGGCGTCGATGAAGCGGAAGTGACGCCCGAGGCGTCGATCACGGACGACCTCGGTGCCGATTCGCTCGATCAGGTCGAGCTCGTGATGGCGTTCGAGACGGAGTTCAACATCGACATCCCCGACGAGGAAGCGGAGAAGATCAAGACCGTCGGCGACGCCGTCAGTAAGATCGACGCGACCGCGCCGAAGGCGTGATCGCGTGACGCGGCCGCACGGAGCGATGCGTTGTTAGAAGCGCTCGGCGAACGGCTCGGCGCGATTTTTCAGCGTCTCGGAAGCGGCGGGCGCCTGACCGAGAGCGACGTCAACGACGTCGCGCGCGAGGTGCGCGTCGCGCTCCTCGAAGCCGACGTCAACCTCGGCGTCGCCAAAGAGTTCGTGAACGCGGTCAAGGAGAAGGCGGTCGGCGCCGACGTCCTCGCGTCGCTGACGCCGGCGCAGTCGGTCATCAAGATCGTTCACGAAGAGCTCGTCGCGCTCATGGGCGGCGCGCAGGCGCGGCTCGCCTTCGCCGACGCCCCGCCGACCGTCTTCATGATGGTCGGCTTGCAGGGCTCGGGGAAGACGACGCACGCGGGCAAGCTCGCGCTGCGCCTCAAGGAGCAGGGCCGCAAGACGCTGCTCGTCGCGGCCGACGTCTATCGGCCGGCCGCGATCGCGCAGCTCCAGACGCTCGGGCGGCAGATCGATCTGCCCGTCTACGCCGACGATTCGGGCGATCCCGTGAAGATCGCCGAGCGCGGCGTCGCGGAAGCGAAGCGGCTCGGAATCCCGACCGTCATCATCGACACGGCGGGTCGCCTGCAGATCGACGAAGATCTGATGGTCGAACTCGACCGCATCAAAGCCGTCACGCGGCCGACCGAGGTGCTCTTCGTCGCCGATGCGATGACGGGCCAAGAGGCGACGCGCGTCGCGAAAGGCTTCGACGATCGCCTCGGGATCAGCGGGATCATCCTCACGAAGATGGACGGCGACGCCCGCGGCGGAGCGGCGCTCTCGATCTTCAAGATGACGGGCGCGCCGATCAAGTTCGTCGGCGTCGGCGAAAAACTCGCCGCGCTCGAACCGTTCTATCCCGACCGGCTCGCATCGCGCATCCTCGGCATGGGCGACGTCCTCACGCTCATCGAGAAGACGCAGAACGTCTACTCGGCAGAACAGGCGAAAGAGCTCGAGGCGAAGTTCCGCAAGAACGAGTTCACGCTCGATGATTTCCTCGCGCAGCTGCGCCAGGTGCGGAAGATGGGCTCGATGTCGGATATCATGAAGATGATCCCCGGCATGTCGAAGCTCGTTCCCAAAGAGTTCGAGATCGACGAACGCGACGTCAATCGCGTCGAGGCGATCATCTGCTCGATGACGCGTCAGGAACGCCGGCGTCCGGAGATCCTCAACGCCTCGCGGCGGCGGCGTATCGCGGTCGGCAGCGGGACGCAGGTCGCCGATATCAATCGGCTCGTCAAACAGTTCGAATCGTCGCGGACGATGATGAAGCAGCTCGGCGGCGGCAAACGGCCGCGACTCCCCGGGCTCCCGTCGTCGCGAGGCGCGAAATGAATTCCACGCGCACGCGTGGGGCCCACTCACACGAAAACGAAAGCACGTCAGCAGTATGGTAAAGATCCGCCTGCGCCGCATGGGCGCGAAAAAACAACCCACCTACCGGTTCGTCGTCAGCGACGCGCGCTCGCCGCGCGACGGGCGGTTCATCGAGATCCTCGGGCATTACAACCCGCGGACCGACCCGAAGACGATCGTGATCGACGAAGAGAAGGTCAAGGTCTGGCTCGCCAAGGGTGCGCAGCCCTCCGAGCCCGTCCGACGCATCCTCGCCGCGCGCGGACTCGTCGAGCGCGGCCAGATCCCGGACAAGAAGGCCGCCGCGGCCGCCGACGGCGCCGAAACGGCCTAACGCGTGAGCGCATTCGACGACG
>CAZZZK010000169.1:0-5986 GCA_964658555.1 Vulcanimicrobiota bacterium
TACCGCACCAGATCGCCGTCACGCTGCTCGAGCGGGACGCGGCGGCGCGCTCCGCCGATCGCACGGCACCCGCTCGCTGACGTTCGTCCCGCGGCGACGCGCGGGTTTGCGTTTCCGGCGACGAGTGGCTCGCGCGGGCGGCGACGAAGAAACGCGGCATGGCAAACGGAGAGGTGGTTACGAGCGAGACGCCGCCGACCACGCACGACAGCACCCCGCCGACCGCGCTGCTCGCCCACATGGTGACGGGCTGGGCCGCGCGTTCCGGGCTTCCGGCGCCGCTTCCCGAAGCCGCGCGCTTCCGGGCGCGGCGGGAGACGCTCTCCGAACGCTTTCCGGGCGATCTGCTCGTCGTGCCGACCGGCATCGAAAAGACGCGCGCCAACGATACGACGTACCGCTTTCGTCCCGGCAGCGACTTCTATTATCTCACCGGCAGTTTCGAAGCCGACTGCGTGCTCGTGATGCGGCCGCGCGCTTCGGGCGGCCACGACGCGCTGCTCTACGTGGAGCCCAATCTCGGCAAATCGGTGACGACGTTCTTCACCGACCGCGCGAAGGGCGAACTCTGGGTCGGGCCGCGGCTCGGCGTCGCCGAAAGCGCGGCGCGCTTCGACGTGCCGGCGCGTTCGCTCGACGAGGTCGCGGGCGATCTGAAGACGATGCGCGCGGCGGCCGGCGGTGCGACGCGGCTCGTGCGCGGGCTCGATCCCGCGATCGACGCGCTGGCTCCGGCGAGCGATGCCGACGGCGAACTCGCGGCGGCGATCTCCGAGATGCGGCTGATCAAGGATGCGTACGAGATCGCGCAACTGCAGGCGGCGATCGACGCGACGCAACGCGGCTTCGAAGACGTGCTGCGGGCGCTCCCGAAATCGAAGACCGAACGCTACGTCGAGGGCGTGTTCAACTTACGCGCGCGCGTCGACGGCAACGACGTCGGCTACGGCACGATCGCGGCGACGGGCGCGCACTCGTGCACGCTGCACTATACGACCAACGACGGCCCCGTCGGCGCGGGCGATCTGCTCCTGCTCGATGCCGGCGTCGAGACGCATACGCTCTATACCGCCGACGTGACGCGGACGATCCCGATCGGCGGCTCGTTCTCTGCGGCGCAGCGCGAGATCTACGACCTGGTCCTCGCCGCGCAGGACGCGGGGTTCGCGAAGTGCGCGCCGGGCGAGGATTTTCTCGCACCCAATCGCGCGGCGATGCGCGTCCTCGCGGAAGGCCTCGAACGGCTCGGCATCCTCGGCGTCCCGGCCGAAGAGGCGCTGCTCGATACGAATCAATTCTACAAGCGCTACTCGCTGCACAACGTCAGCCACATGCTCGGGCTCGACGTGCACGATTGCGCGCAGGCCCGCGCCGAGACGTACAAGTTCGGCACGCTCGAAGCCGGGATGGTGCTGACCGTCGAACCCGGCCTCTATTTCCAGCTCGACGACGTCACGGTGCCGGAGCGCTATCGCGGGATCGGCATCCGCATCGAAGACGACGTGCTCATCACGCCGGACGGCTACCGCAATCTCAGCGCGGCCCTGCCGCGCGAGTCGGACGCGGTCGAAGCATGGGTGCGCGCCTGCGCCGAACGCGGCTACACGTTACCGTAGGCAGACCGAACGGCGGCCGCACGATCTCCTTGTTCGCGTTCGTATTCTCGTTCGGCGTAACGACCGCGAATGCGGTCGCCGTCTCACCGTCGTCGCCGGCCCCTTCGCCGTCGTTCGCTCGCCTGGGAACTTCGCCCGAAGCCCTGGCGCAGAGCCGGATCGATGCGATGCTCCGCACCGGGCACGCCGACCCCGCGTGGTTCAGCGAGACGTTTCTCGCGCAGGTGCCGGCGACGAGCGTCGACGCGATCCTCGCGAGCCTACGGACGTCGCTCGGTGCGTACAGGTCGACCGAACGTACGCCCGAGAAATTCATCGCTCGTTTCGCCGGGGGCACGGACGACGTCGTCATCCATCTCGACTCCGACGAAAAGATAGACGGCTTGTTCTTCCGGCCGCCGGTCGTCGCTGCGGCGTCGCGTGACGACGCGCTCCGGCAGCTGCGCGCGCTCTCGGGAACGCTGTCGTACGTCATCGTCGAAGGAGATTCGGAACGAGCGGCGCAGGACGCCTCGCACGCCCTCGCCGTCGGCTCCGCATTCAAGCTGGCGGTGCTGAACGCGCTCGCGGACGAAGTCGCTCGTGGGCGCCGACGCTGGAATAGCGTGGTCGAGCTCGATCCCTCGTGGAAGAGTTTGCCGAGCGGGATCTTGCGTACCTGGCCGGACGGTACGCCCGTCACCATCGCGACGCTCGCGGCGGAGATGATCTCGATAAGCGACAACACGGCCGCCGACGCGCTCATCCGAATCGTCGGACCGAACGCGCTCGGCCCGTACGCCGCAAACAACACGCCGTTTCCGACGACACGTGAGGTGTTCGCGCTCACTTCGCGAGCCGGTTCCGGCCTGCTATCGGCGTATCGCGCCGAACCCGCGCCGCAGAACCGCGAGCGCGTTTTGAAGCGAGTCGACTCGCTGCCTCTTCCGAGCGCGGAACAGCTCCCGACGACTCCGCACCTCGACGTCGAGTGGTCCTACAGCGTCCGAGACCTGTGCCGATTCATGAGGCGCGTGTCGGACATCCCGCTGATGTCGATCGACCCAGGTGTCGCAGACGCGGCCGCATTCCGTCACGTCGCATTCAAAGGGGGTTCCGATCTCGGTGTCGTCGACCTCACGACGGAGGTAACGACGATCCGGGGAACGCGGATATGCTTCTCGGCGACCCTCAACGATGCGAACCGAAACGTCGACGAATCGGCGTTCGAGGCGGCGTACGGCGCCGTGATGCGTTTCCTCGAACGCGAATAGCCGCGAATTCCGTGGCGCCCGCTCGACTGCGCCGGAGCCGGAGTTCGCTAGGTGCGACATCGCAGAAGCCGAACGTGCGGGCGTCGTGAGGGCGCTTCTGGTTCGCGGTGGCCGGGTCGTGGATCCGTCGCAGTCGCTCGACGCGTCGCGCGACGTCTTGTTGCGCGACGGGCGCGTCGCGGAGATCGGCGAGCATCTCGACGCGGGCGATGCGGAGATCTTCGATGCGAGCGGCGCGATCGTCGCGCCCGGCTTCATCGACATGCACGTACATCTGCGCGAGCCGGGCCAGACCCACAAGGAAACGATCGCGACCGGGAGTGCCGCGGCCGTCGCGGGCGGCTTCACGGCGGTCGCGTGCATGCCGAATACGGAACCCGCCCTCGACTCGCCCGCGATGCTCGCGGAAGTGCGACGGCTCGCGGCGGCAGCCGATCTCGCGCGCGTCTATCCGATCGCGGCGCTCACGCGGGGCCGTGCGGGCAAGGAACTCTCGCCCTTCTGGCGCCTGCACGATGCGGGCGCCGTGGCGTTCAGCGACGACGGCAACGCGATCGCGAGCCCGCGCATCCTGCGGCAGGCCGCGCTCTACGCGCGCGACGTGCCGGGCGTCTTCATCCTGCACTGCGAGGACGGCGATCTGCGCGGCGACGCCGTGATGAACGAGGGTGCGCGCAGCTTCGAGCTCGGCCTCGCCGGGTCGCCCGGTCTCGCCGAAGACATCAACGTGGCACGCGATCTGCTCATCGGCGGCGAGACGGGGAAGCCGTTCCATATCGCGCACGTCTCGACCGCGACGAGCGTCGATCTCATCCGTTTCGCGCGGGCGCGCGGGATCGCGGCGACCTGCGAGGTGACGCCGCATCATCTGTTCTTCGACGACGCGCACTTCGACCGGTTTCGCGCGGATGCGAAGGTCAATCCGCCGTTGCGCCGCGAGCATGACGTTCGGGCGCTGCGCGACGCGGTCCGAGACGGGACGATCGACGCCTTCGCGACCGATCACGCACCCCACACGCGCGAGGAGAAGGCGCAGCTCTTGGGCGACGCGCCGGTCGGTTTCACGGGCCTCGAGATCGCGATCGGCGCCTACGCGCGCGCGGTCCCGGACCTTCCGCTGGAACGTTTCGTCGCGCTGCTCTCGACGAACCCCGCGCGCATCCTCGGGGTGCCGGGCGGGACGCTCGCGGCCGGTGCCCCGGCCGACGTGACGATCTTCGCGGATCGGCCGTGGCGGGTCGACGCGTCGGCCTTCCATTCGCTCGGGAAGAGCACGCCGTTCGACGGCGAGACGCTGCCGCGCCGCGCCGTCGCGACGGTCGTCGGCGGCTGGATCGTGATGCGCGACGGGATCGTTCGCGCGCCGCATGCCGCGATTTCCGGCGGTCGCTGAGCGTTCACCGGTCGTGAGAACGCGCGCGTCCCTCTTTCTGCTCGCGGCCGGGGCCGCGGCCTTCGGGGTCGTGCCGCACGCCGCGGCTGCGGCCTTCACTCCGGACGCACCCGCGGCCGAGGCGTCGACCGCCGGGGCGCTCACGCCCGACGCGATCTTCTCGCGGGCGAAGGCGGCCTGGCGCAGCCGGGTCGACGCGCCGTTCGTCACGTACGGGCTGCGCGAGCGCTACACGTGGCGCAACCGCGTGCACGACAATTGGTGGCAGGGGTATTTTCGCAGCGCCGACGATGCGCTCGTGCTACGGCGCGTCGTCGTCGCCGCCGACGAGGCCGCCCGGCTGCGCGGGACCGCGATCGGCATCGACTATCACATCCACAACGGGTCCGCGCGCGTCGATTCGCTCGAGACCAACGCCGATGCCGACGCCTTTCCGATCCTCGATCCGCTCGTCGATCCGACGGCCTCGTTCGGTCTGACCCGCGGCGCGGCGCAGCACGTCAGCCTCGAGGCGCCGCGTGCGTTCGGCGCGAGCCCGAGCCCGTCGCCGACGCCGCGCACGTTCTCGCAGCGGCTCTCGCTGCTCGCCGGGCCCTCGCCCGTTCCGGGCGCGAGCGATCCGCCGCTGCGCGAGCTCGCCCACATCGAAGCGGTCGCGCGCGACTATCGCATCGCGCTCGTCGGGACGGAACGCGTGCGCGACGTCGACGCCTATCATCTCTCGCTCGTGCCGATCCGCGAACCGAATCGCAATCGGCTGCGCGACCTCTGGGTCGGGACGGGCGATTACGCGACCGTGAAGCTCGCGACGGCCGGGCTCTTCAACGGCCGGCCCTACGACGAGGCGCTCTGGACGGTGACCTACGTCCAGATGGACGGCCGGCCGTACGTGCAGCAGATCAAAACCGACGAGACGCTGCGGTTCGGGATCGATCGCTTCGTGAGCGGGTTGGAATACGATTTCGTCGGCTACGCCTTCCCGGCGTCGATCGATCCGCTCGAGTTCCGGAGCCTGCGTTAGGCGACCCAAGGGTCTGCGCCGTCGAAGGCCAAACCGGGAGCCATCGCATGATGAAGCCTGCCTCGCTGCTCCTCGCCGACGGAACGCGTTTCGACGGTGAGGGGCTCGGCGCCGACGCGCTCGCGCTCGGAGAAGCCGTGTTCTACACCGGGATGACGGGCTACGAAGAAGCGCTGACCGATCCGTCGTACGCGGGCCAGCTGCTGACGTTCACCTATCCGATGATCGGAAATTACGGTATCTCGGGTACCGCCGCGCAGCACAGCCGCGCGTGCGTCGCGGGCGCGGTCATCAAGCAACTCTCCGACCACCCGTCGCACCACGCGATGCGCGAAACGCTCGGCGACTGGCTCGCCGCACAGCGCGTCCCGACGCTGCTCGGCATCGACACGCGCGCGCTCACGACCGTCTTACGCGAACACGGGACGATTCGCGGTGCGCTCGCCGTCGGCGAAGCCGCGCTCGCGACGATGGAGGAGACGCTCGTGCCGTACGCGCGCGACGCGACGACGGTCGGTCTCGTCGCGAACGTCGCGACGGACCGCTTCGAGGGCGATCCGCGGGCGACGGGGCTCCACGTCGTCATCATCGATTGCGGCGTGAAGCGCGCGATCGTGCGCGATCTCACCGCGCTCGGCGTCCGGCTGACGGTCCTGCCCTTCGGCGCGACGCGCGACGAGGTGCTCGCCGCGCATCCCGACGC
>CAZZZK010000170.1:0-2904 GCA_964658555.1 Vulcanimicrobiota bacterium
CGCACGGCGCGGGCGGCCACACGCACGCGCACGGCGACGGCCACGTCCACGACGATCTCGAGCACGCCCGCGCCCACGCGATCCCGGGCACCGCGCCGCTGACCTTCGGCGGCACGGTCTGGGCCGCGATGAGCGGCGGCGTCGCGCCGTGCCCGGCCGCGCTCGTCGTGCTGCTGACGGCGCTCGCGGTCGATCAGGTCGTGTACGGAATCTTCGTGATCGTCGCGTTCAGCGTCGGCCTCGCGATCACGCTGACGGGGCTCGGCATCGCGGTCGTTCGCGGCGCGACGTGGCTGCAAGGCCGGCCGCAGTTCGAGCGCTTCGTGACCTACGGGCCGCTGATCTCCGCCGGCGTCATCTCGACGATCGGCGCAATCATGGTCGGCCAGGGCTTCTCGCAACAGGGCATCTCGATCTCGCCCTTCGTCATCACGGCGATCGTCGCGGCCGCGATCGTCGGCTACGCGTTCTCGCACCCGTTCAGCCATCGCAGAGCGGAGATCGCATGATCGGCCTCGGCGTCTTCACCGTCTTCGCGCTCGGCTTACGCCACGGCGCCGATCCCGATCACCTCGCGGCGATCGATAACATGACGCGCAATTCGTTCGAGCGCCGGCCGTGGCTCAGCCGCTTCGTCGGCACGCTCTTCGCGGGCGGCCACTCGCTGATGGTGCTCTCGATCGCGGGCCTCGTCGGATTGCTCGGCGCGCACTTCGTCGCGCAGGGGACGCTCATTGAGACGATCGGCACGTGGATCAGCATCGTCGTCCTCGTCGCGATCGCGGTGATGAACCTGCAATCGCTTCGCGGCGGCGGCGACCGCCTCGTCGGCGCGAAGACGCGACTGCTTCCCAAGGTGCTGCGCGAAGCGCGCAGCCCGTGGATCGCGGTCCCCGTCGGCCTCCTCTTCGGCTTCGGCTTCGAGACCTCGAGCCAGATCGCGACGTACGCCGTCGCCTTCGGCGCGAACTCCGGCGTCTACGGAGCCCTCATCGTCGGTGCCGCGTTCTGCCTCGGCATGATCTGCACCGACACGCTCGACAGCGTCCTCGTCCACCGGCTCGTGTCGGATCGTACGAGCATGCGCCCGAAAACGATGCGCGTCTGGATCGTCTCCGTGACGATCATCGCGCTCGCGGTCGCGTTCTACGAACTCGCGCAGCAGCTCGGCTGGAAGAGCCCGCTCAAAGACATCGACGTCAGTTACGCGATCGTCGCGGCACTGCTCGGCGTGTTCGCCTACGTGTACGCGCAAACGCGCACGCGGCGAACGGAATCCCCGACCCCATCCGGCACACCTTCGTGAGAGGAAACGACTCCATGAAACTCAATCGGCTCATCGGCTCGGTAACGGCGGTCGTCGCCCTCACCGCAGCCGGGGTGCTCTACACGGCCCACGAGGCCAAGAGCTCCGACCACCAAGACACGTACAACCTCGGCAACGCCGTCGGACACAATCCGTCGGCCGACATCACCGACGTGTTCGTGTTCCCCTCGCCCGCGAATTCCGCGAACGTCGTCTTCGCGATGGACGTCTATCCGCTCATCCCGGCGGGCGCCGGCCCTTCCAAGTACTTCGATCCGACGCTCCTGTGGCAGTTCAAGATCGCTCACGGTACGGCGACGAACCCCGAGGACCAAGTCATCCAGCTGACCGCGAGCAGCAATCCGGGCCCGAACCAGCAGATCGCGGTGTACGGTCCGGCGGCGCCGGCGCAAGTCGGAACGGCGAACACGCTCGTCACGCAAACCGGAACGGTCACGTACAACAACGTTACCGGCGTGACGCTCTCGAACGGCGTCAAGGTCTTTGCCGGCCCGCGTGCCGATCCGTTCGTCTTCGACCTCTTCAGCTTCTTCGGTTTCCTCGGCGATCGTAATTTCCAGACCCACACGGCGCAGGCCGACACGGATCCGGGAAATACGGCGCTCTCCAACGGCGACAACGTCGGCACGGCCGCCGCGGTCGCGAGTGCGTACGATAAGGCCAATACGGCGCCCGTCCCGACGTTCAACGGCTTCCCTGCCGGAACGATGTCGAGCACGGCTGCCGGCGCGTACGCGTGCAGCACGGAAGCACCGGTCAACGCACTCGCGGATCTCGCGGGCGGCTTCAACGTCTTGACGTTCGTCGTCGAAGTCCCGAAGACACTCCTCACCACGGGCTTCAGCAGCCAGACGATCCACGTCTGGGCTACCGCAAGCTCGAACACGACGCAGAGCTAGGAGCGCGCAAATGAACTTCGTATCCACCCTCAAACTCGCAGGCGCGCTCGGTCTCGGCCTCGGACTCGCTGCCTGCTCCAGCGGAAACCCCGTCTTCACCCCCGGACCGACGCCCTCGACCGGCCCCGGAACGCAGCCGAAGGGCACGTTCACGCAGATCGAACTGCTCTCGCGCCCGGCCGTCAAAGAGCTCTTCGAGAGCTTCAATAACCATAAGGTCACGAACGCCGTAGAGCCGTACGCGGACACGACGCTTCAAAACTCGATCAGCACGTTCGTGACGGCGTTCCGCTCGCCCGCGGTCGCCACCGAGATCACGACGGTTCTCTATCCCAACGAGTATACGGTCAATCTCGCCTCGACGGCGACGAATGCCGGTTACCTCGGCGCGGAGACGAACGGCGCGGTCGGAACGACGTTCGGCGGTCGTGCGATCACGGACGACGTGATCGGCACCTCGCTCGCGGTCGTGTTCGGCAACGCACTCGTCGGACTGGGCGTCCCCGACGACGGCAAAGAGAACAACTGTCTCTCCAAGCAGAACGTCACGATCAACACCAGTCAGCAGCCCGGAACGACGTTCCCCTACTTCGCTTCGGCGCACTAGGAACGAACGCACCTTCCCGGATACGTATCCTCGAGGAGAGTCGAGTCGAGCGCCCCGCGAATTCGTTCGCG
>CAZZZK010000170.1:2914-5933 GCA_964658555.1 Vulcanimicrobiota bacterium
CGCGGGGCGCTCGCCTTGTACGCCCGTCAGGTATGAGATGAATCGTCCAAGACTCTACGTCGGAATCGCCGTCGTCATCCTCGGTATCGTCGCGTTCGCCGCGTGGCCCGCGTTCGTCGAACGGCGCGCCGATCGCGGCGCCGTGGCCGCACTCCCGTCGCCCGCACCCGTGACGGCGGATTATCTCACGCGCGCGAAGACGATCGCGTTCTGGGAGAAGGCGACCTCGCAGAACGTCCGTCAGGATATGCTCAGCCCGCGGCAGCTCGCCGATCAATACTTGCAGCGGTATCGCGAGACGGGGGACGTCGGCGACGTCTTGCGCGCGCGGGCGGCCGCGCTCAAGTCGCTCAAAGCGCAGCCCCGCGGCAACACGCAGGCCGACGTCGAGCTCGCGTCCGTCGACCTCGAGCTGCATCAATTCGCCGCCGCGCTCAAAGAGACGAAGTTCATCGAGACATACGATCCGGGCGATCCGCAGATGCTCGTGCGCGAAGCGTCGCTCGATCTCGAACTCGGCGATTACGACGCGGCGAAGCGCATCATCGATATCGTGCCGCAGAACCCGAACGGATTCGCGAGCATCGCACGCGACACGCTCGTCGCACGCTACGACGAACTCACGGGACACCTCGCGGACGCACGAGCGCTGATCGCGCGACCGACGGCGTACACGAACGCGCAGTTCGAAGCGCCGGCGCAATCGCGTGCGTGGTTCTTCTTCCGCTCGGGCGAGCTCGCGTTCGAAGCCGGCGACAATGCGGGCGCGATCGCCGACGAAACGAAAGCGCTCACGATCTTCCCGCACTTCGGCGACGCGCTGCGCTTTCGCGCGCGCTTCGAATGCGCGCTCAAAGAATGGCAACCGTGCCTCGACGACGCGACCGCGTCCGCGAACGTCACGCCGTATCCCGAGACGCTCGGCTACGAAGCGGACGCACAGCGCGCGCTCGGCCGGGCCGACGCCGCGAAGCAGACGGACGACCTCATCGCGACGATCGAGCGGATCGGCAACTCGTACCACATCTCGGATCGACTGCTCGCGATCTACTACTCGTCGCATCGCATCCACACGGCCGACGCCTACGCGATCGCGAAGCGCGAGCTCGCCGTGCGCGACGATATCCTCACGCAGGATACGCTCGCTTGGGCAGCCGCGATGGACGGCCGCTGGGACGAAGCGCGCGCGTGGGACGCGAAGGCGATGCGCTTCGATACGGAGATTCCGGTGATGCAGTACCACGCGGGCGTCATCGCGGAGCACTTCGGCGATCGGAGCGCGGCCCGGCGCGACCTCGCGAAAGCGCTCGCGCTCAATCCGCAGTTCGACGCGGTCTACGCGGACGACGCCCGGTCGCGACTCGCCGCGCTCGGGACCACGTAGCGAGGCTTTGCGCGCCGCTCGGGCGTACTCGGAGAGCGATATGAATCTCCCTCGCCTGTACGCCGGGGCCGTCGCGCTCTGCGCGTTCGCCGGCGCCGCCTTCCTGTATTCGGGATCGGTCGCGCACGGTTTCGATCTCCAAGAAGCGCCGATTCTGCTCAAACATCCGGCTGCGGATATCACGGATACGTATCTCTTTCCGAGCCCGACGAATGCGAACAACGTCGTCGCCGTGATGGACGTGTATCCGGGCATCCCGGCCGGTGCCGGCATGACGACCGCCTTCGACAACACCGTGCTCTACACGATGAAGTTCGATACGAATTACGGGAGCCAGTCGGTCACGGGCGGCCGGCCGATCGAAGACGTCGTCATGCAGATCTCGTTCGGCGTCGCGAGCGCCGGTTCGCAGCAGGTGCTGTTCTACGGGCCGCAAGCGCCGCTCGCGACGGGAACGACGACCCAGCTCGTCTCGCTGACGGGCTCCGGGCTCACCAACAAATCGTTCTCCGTCGCCACGACCTCCGGCAACGTCACCGTCTTCGCGGGCGGCCGGCGCGACCCGGCGTTCTGGGACGTGACGAAATTCTGGAACATCTTCCCCGATCGCAATCAAGGCAGTACCGCCCAGAGCTGCCTGACGAGCGGCGTCTGTCCGCTCGGCTTCAACTCGGGCGCCGCGACGAACTATTTCGCAAACTCGAACGTGCTTTCGATCGTCGTCGAGATGCCGAAGACGCTGATCGCCGGAAGCGGCAGCGCGATCGTCGGCTATTGGGCGACGACGAGCTCGAGCGTGGGGTACTGATCGTGCGTCCTATCGGAAGAATCGCCTCGGTCGCGGCCGCGATCGGTCTCTCGCTCGTCGCGTTCTCGAGCTGCAGCAACGACCCGACGCTCAGCAACAACGGCGATACGTCGGGTGCGGGCCTCCACTTCACGCAGTTCGATCGTCTCGGCAAGCCGGGCATCAAAGAACTCTTCCTGCCCTACGCGACGCACGACGCGTTCGATCGCGCGTCGCCGATCAACGATCAGGCCGCCTACGGGCCGACGATGAGTACGTTTCTCACGACGACCGCCGGCCGCAGCACGGCCGTCTCGACGTACGTCCAGGCGCTGCTGCTGCCCGACGTACTCGTGACCAATCTGACGAGCACCGCGACGACGGCGACGTATCTCGGCTGGGAGACGGGCGGCCGTCTCACGACGAGTTGTAACGGTGCCGCCGCGACCGCGTTCGGCGGACGCAGCGTCTACGACGACGTCACCGATATCACGCTCGGACTCGCGTTCGGGACGCTCTCGACGACCGCGTCAACCGCGACCACCCTCGCGACGCCGGGGATCGCCGCCGCCATCGCGCCCGACGACGGGAAAGAACAGAACGGCGCGAACGGCGGCGTTCAGCTCGCGTCGGACAACGTCACGTGCACGGGAGCGGGCGCCGGACCGACGCCCGCCGTGGCGTTCCCCTACCTCGCCGCACCGATCTAGCGGCGAGGCAGGGGTTGCCCTGCGGGGCACGTAGTAGAGTCGGTCGGCGCTTCGCGTCCGCCCGCGTGGGGGTGTAGCTCAGCTGGTAGAGCACTTGCTTCGCATGTAAGGGGTCTGCGGTTCGAATCCGCACATCTC